>JANOVD010000245.1:0-7548 GCA_031417255.1 Chitinophagaceae bacterium | reverse complement strand
CATAGTAACGCTGGATAGCTGCATTATGGATCACCGGGCCAATTGCGGTGCTGTGGCAGGTTTGGAAAGAATAAAGCACCCGGTTTCTGTTGCCCGTAAAGTGATGGAAAAAACACCGCATGTTATTTTGGTTGGGGCAGGAGCTCAACAGTTTGCACTTGAAAACGGATTTACTTTAGAAAGTAAAGAACTATCAGAATCTGCAAAGAATGCCTATAATGAATGGCTTAAAAAAAGTGAATACAAACCGGTGATCAATATTGAAAATAAAAAACAAAACGGCCCTTTTGCCCCAAACTTTTTTGAAGATGGTACCCCCAATCATGATACCATGGGTTTGGTAGCGATGGATGCATTTGGAAATTTATCAGGTGCCGTAACAACAAGCGGCATGGCTTTTTAATTACATGGCCGTGTGGGCGACTCTCCCATTATTGGCGCAGGTTTATTTGTAGATAATGAAATTGGCGCAGCCACCAGCAGCGGCACCGGCGAAGAAGTGATACGTATTTGCGGAACGCATTTAGTTGTTGAATTCATGCGCCAGGGATTCTCTCCTGAAATTGCCTGTAAAAAAGCAGTACAAAGAATTGTAACCCGGGATAAAGTAAAAGCCAGGACATTACAGGTTGGCTTTTTAGCCATGAACAAAAAAGGACAATATGGAGCCTATGCCATTCAGAAAGGGTTTGTGTTTTCGGTGAAAAGTGATAAGGAGAATATGATACATCAATCGAAATATCTAATTTAAATATTCAATAGCCAATGCTCAATTTTCAATTTTCAACGAAGGGCATGCAGAACATTGAAAATTGAATATTGAATATTGAGCATTGAACATTACCATGAATTTTAAACTCGAAGTAATTGGTTTCAATATAGAAAGCTGCATCCTTGCACAGGCGGCAGGCGCCAATCGTATTGAATTATGCGATAATCCGGGCGAAGGCGGCACTACTCCCTCCTATGGTTTTATAAAAGCAGCACGGAAAAAATTACAGATCGATCTTTATCCCATCATCCGTCCACGTGGCGGAGATTTTTTTTACAGTGATGCTGAATTTGAAATAATGAAAGCAGATGTAAAAATTTGCAAAGGTCTTGGCTGTGATGGTGTGGTGATTGGTATGTTGAATACAGATGGAACAATAGATACAAAAAGATGCAAACAATTGGTTGAACTGGCTTATCCTTTAAGCGTTACTTTTCACCGGGCTTTAGACAGGACGAGGAAGCCCCTCCTAACCTCCCCTGTGGGGAGGAACCTGGACCCTAATGAATTAATGTTTTATTCACAGGCACTGGAAGACATTATTGATATTGGTTGCGAAAGAATTCTGACCTCAGGTTTACAGCCCACAGCTATAGAAGCTGCTGAAACCATTGCTGCTTTAATTAAACAGGCCGATGAAAGAATTATCATCATGCCGGGAAGCGGCGTACGGGCTGATAATATTATTGAGCTTGCCAAAAAAACCGGTGCAGTTGAATTTCATACATCTGCAAGAATAAATATTGACAGTAAGATGAATTATACAAATGAAGCGATGAAAGAAAATTTGCAATCAGTTAATGTTGATGAGAATGAAATAAAAAACATCATTGCTAATTTAAAAAATTTGTAAGATGAAAAGCTCCTCAATCCTCTTAACCCTTTTAATCTACCTAATCCCCGTTCAGACAAATGCACAAAATATTTCAATAGAACTGAACCAAAACTGGCAATTCAAAAATCAAAAAGAAATAAAATGGTTTAAAGCAACTGTACCCGGCACAGTACATACCGATCTGCTTGCCAATAAGCTAATACCCGATCCGTATTTTTGTGATAACGAAAGTAAACTGCAATGGATTGATAAAGCTGATTGGGAATATAAAACTGTTTTTAATGTTGATGAGAAAATATATTTTTCAAACAGAGCTCAATTAAATTTTGAAGGATTAGATACATATGCCGATGTATATTTAAACGGACATCTCATTTTACAGGCAAATAATATGTTCAGGAATTGGGTTATCCATGTGGAAAAGTATTTAAGAAAAACAAATAACGTTCTGCTGATTAAATTTTCATCTGCACAAAATAAAGCAGACAGCATTGCTAAAAGCAAACTCCCGTTGATATTACCAGACAATAATCGGGTTTACGTTCGTAAGGCCCAATATCACTTCGGTTGGGATTGGGGGCCAAAGTTTACTGGTTGTGGAATATGGAAAAATGTAACATTATTTGTACCTTATCGCAGTGCAACCAAAAGAGGCAAACCCAAAAAACCATTTGCTAAACTCATTCAGCAAAAAGATTTTATCGGTACTTCTTTCTATTTTGTAAAAGATGGCAAGCCAGTTTATGCAAAAGGTGCCAACTGGATACCTGCTGATGTTTTTTTACCAAGACTTACAAAATCTGATTACCGTAAAATATTACAAAGAGCTAAAGATGCCAACATGAATATGTTGCGTGTTTGGGGCGGCGGCGTGTATGAATCAGATGATTTTTATGATCTCTGCGATTCACTGGGCATCATGGTTTGGCAGGATTTTATGTTTGCCGGCGGTATGTATCCCGGCGATGAGGCTTTTATGAATAATGTACGGGAAGAAGTAAAATATCAAATTAAAAGATTGCGAAATCATCCCTGCATTGTGCTTTGGTGTGGCAATAATGAAGTGGAAGAAGCCTGGAAGAACTGGGGCTGGCAAAATCAGTTTAATTTACACGGATCCGATTCTGCAAAAGTTTGGAACGATTATAAACGGTTGTTCCAGGATAGCCTGAAAAAATGGGTGGATGAATTTGATGGCACCAGGCCTTATGTTTCAACCTCACCAAAATATGGCTGGGGCCATAAAGAAAGTTTTACCGAAGGCGACAGCCATTACTGGGGCGTTTGGTGGGGACTGGAAGATTGGGAAGCATTTGAAAATAAAACCGGTCGCTTTGTAAGTGAATACGGTATGCAGGCCATGCCCAACTGGAATACCATTAAATGTTTTACAGATTCTTCCGACAGGTATTTATATTCTCCGGTCATTCAATCTCACCAAAAAGCAAGCGATGGTTTTAAAAAGCTGAATCATTATTTAACCCGTTACTTTATTGATTCTGCAAAGCTCAGCAAACTTTCGCTGGAAGATTATACTTACTTATCGCAATGTATGCAGTACTATATTTTAAAGAACAGCATAGCTGTACACCGCAGTAAATACCCGGCAAATATGGGAACTTTGTTATGGCAGTTAAATGATTGCTGGCCTGTTACCAGCTGGAGCATTACCGACTACAGCAGGCAGCCAAAAGCAGCGTGGTATGCAGTTAAGGAGGCTTACAGGGATGATGTGTTTCCGGTTAAGGATGCAGTTTATCCAAAGAATTTGAAAGTAGAAAAACCATCCTTTACTTTTAAACAGTGGGACGACGGCTATTTTTCTATAACCAGCAATGTTGATGCTCACTATGTATATCTCACTTTAGAAAATGGAAGCTTTAATATTTCAGAAAATTACTTTTCATTAAAAGCGGGTGTAGAGAAAGAATTGAAACTAACAGGACAATATTTCAATATGAACTTTGTTTCAGAGATAAAATTTAAAACTCTTTACGATGTTGTAATTACTCAATAAACCATTTATGAAATATTTTATTGCTTCATTCATACTACTGCCAATTTACTTATCTGCTTTTTCCCAAACAGCCGAAAACATCATCATCATCACCACCGATGGCTTGCCCTGGCAGGAAGTTTTTGCCGGCATGGACAGCGCCATTGCCAACAATCCAAAATTCAACCAGGATGATAGTGCAGCGATTTATAAAAAATATTGGGCTGCTGATCCGTTTGAAAGAAGAAAAAAAATAATGCCTTTCCTGTGGAGTGTAATTGAAATAAACGGACAAATTTTTGGCAATAGAAATTTGGGGAATAAAGTTGACAATGCAAACCCCTACTGGTTCTCCTATCCCGGCTACAGCGAAATGTTTACCGGCTATGCCGATACTCTCATCAACAGAAATGATTATCCACCTAACCCAAATACTACAGTACTTGAATTTTTAAACAGGCTGCCAAAATATAAAAATAAAGTTGCAGCATTTGGCGCCTGGGATGCATTTGACCGCATACTGAATGCAGAACGTGGGAAATTTCCGGTTTACTCAGCATTTGATAAATTGGGAGGAACAAAACAAACAACAACAGAAAAAGTCATTACTGATTTATCAAAGGATTCGTATAAACCTTTTGGTGAAGCTGAATGCCTCGATGTTTTTACCCATTACGGAGCCTTGAATTACCTGCAAACCAAAAAACCAAAAGTATTATACATTTCCTACGGCGAAACCGATGAATGGGCACACAGCGGGCATTACAAAGATTATTTGGATGCTGCAAAAATGGTTGATAAATGGATACAGGATATCTGGAATTACATTCAAACAAACCCATTCTATAAAAACAAGACAGCCATTTTTATTACAACAGATCATGGGCGTGGCGATGCTAAAAAAGAAGAATGGACAAGCCATAACAATAAGATACAGGACAGCTACCAGATATGGATGGCCGCCATGGGCCCGGGCATAAAAGTTAAAGGTGAAGTAAAAGTAAACCAGCAATTTTATCAAAACCAGTTTGCACAAACAATGGCTGCTATACTGGGATTGAAATTTACTGCTGAACATCCGGTTGCAGATAAAATTGAAATTAACCGGGATTAAATTCTATCAGCCTTTGTAATAATGTAATCTGGTTTCCAGCTCTCACAAAATTATGCCCTTCGTATTTTGCTCCGTAATAAGCATCATTATTTATATGGTCAGTTAAAAACCGAATGGCCTGCATGTAGATCATAAACTTGCCGGCATATTGAAAATATTTTTTCTCAACTTCACTCAACTCCGCTCCCATTTCTGATAAATAACCATCAACAATGGCATCATAAAATTCTTTACGAATAATAATTTTCGAAAAATCCTTTTCATCTTCACTCACAGGGCATAAATACGTACGCATCATATCGCCAACATCGCTGATAAAATAACCTGGCATAACAGTATCAAGGTCAATCACACAAAGTCCTTTATCATCTTTATCAAACAACACATTGCTTATCTTTGTATCGTGATGTGTAACCCTTGATACAAATTTTGATCTGCATATTTCAAATTCATCAACAATGATTTTATTTTGTTTGATTGCTGCAAATAATTCTTTTGATTGTTCAATTCTTACTTTGTTACCAGTCTCCAATGCCTTTTCAAATTGCAGATATCGTAGTGTGAGATTATGAAAATCGGGCAAGGTCATTTTTAATTTTGATGCGTCAAAACCCGATAACAACTTTGTAAACCTGCCAAATTGTTTTGCTGCTTCGTAAGCCTGTTGAGGTTTTTCAACCACATCAACTGTTTGTGCATTTGCAACAAAAAGAAACAACCTGAAATATCCTTCATCAGTTATAAACAGATCATTTTGGTTGATGGTTTTACAGGCAGATACAAATAAATATGTTGGGTAATGCTCCTTCATGTAATCATCAATAAGCCTGATATTAAAAGCAATGTCAGCCGGTTGTTTAAAAACGGTATCATTAATTTTTTGAAGAATATATTTTTCGTTACCTGTTTTGCTTTCAATTACCCAGGTAGTATTAATCAATCCGCAACCAAAAGGCAGCATGCTAAAATTTTCTTCATCTAAACCAAAATGAAATAAAATTTGCTTCATAATCAACTAAATTTGTTTAATCAGACTAATACGTGAGTTTAAGAAAAGAAATATTTAAGGGGTTCGGCAAAATTTAATCTACTTCTT
Organism: Chitinophagaceae bacterium; assembly: GCA_031417255.1. Classification (GTDB taxonomy): domain Bacteria; phylum Bacteroidota; class Bacteroidia; order Chitinophagales; family Chitinophagaceae; genus Ferruginibacter. The sequence goes on along the minus strand of JANOVD010000245.1, from coordinate 1,735 downwards.
CTCCCGGTAAAATTCTTTAAATATCAATCTCAAATTCTGATCATAAGTAAAATAATTATACAGCCAGTTGCTGAAAACAAAGAACCGGTTCTTTACACCCAGTATCAGCATCAGGTGCAGGCCCATCCATATCATCCAGGCTAAAAAACCACCAAAATGTAATTTTGTCCCGATAGCTATCGGGATTGGCATATCTACAACAGCCAGGTTGCGCCCAACTGTAGCCATACTGCCTTTATCATTGTAAACAAATTCTTCCAATTGTTTACTGCCACTTTTCATCTCAACTCTGCGTAAATTATTTACCAGCATATCGGCCTGTTGCATAGCAACCGGCGCCACCTGCGGATGGCCATTTGGCCAGGCGGGTTCTTCCATATAAGCCACATCACCTATTGCGTAAATATTTTCGAAACCATTTACCTGGCAATGCCTGTTTACTTTTATACGGTTGCCTCTTGCAATTAAATCATTGCTGATACCGGCAGGCACATTTCCTCTAATGCCTGCAGCCCATATTACCATGGCGGTTTCAATGGTGTCACCATTTTGTAACTGTGCTGTTTTTCCGTCATAGTCTTTCAGCAGGTTGTTGGTTAATACTGTTACTCCTAATTTTTGCAAATATTTTAAAGACTGGCTGCTTGATTTTTCACTCATGGCTGCCAGTGTTTTTCCGGTGCCCTCCAGCAAATAAATATTCATTTTAGAAAAATCCAGTTCAGGATAATCTTTGGGTAAAACAAATCTTTTCATATCTGCAATTGCTCCACTCAACTCCACGCCTGTTGGGCCTCCGCCAACAATTACAATATTCATCAACCGTTGCAGTTGCATCGCATCTTTTACACTCAAAGCGTCTTCAAAATTATGCAGCAACCGGTGTCGCAGTTGTAATGCTTCTACAGTACTTTTCATAGGAAAAGCATTATCCACTAATTGTTGATTGCCAAAAAAATTTGTGTCGGCGCCTGTTGCAATTACCAGTACATCAAAACTGAAATCACCAATATCGGTGATAAGTTTTTTTTCAGCTGTAAGAATTTGTTGCACTTCAGCCATCCTGAAATGTACATTCTTACTTTTTTGAAAAACTTTACGAAGTGGAAACGAAATATTGCTGGCATCAAGTCCGGCTGTTGCAACCTGGTAAAACAAAGGCTGAAACTGGTGGTAATTAAACCTGTCAATCAATGTAATTTCAAAACCGGGTTTGTTGCTGAGTTTACGTGTCAATCTTAACCCGCCAAATCCACCACCGATTATTACAAGCTTCATTTGTTAGTTATTTGATAACAAAGGTATACAATTTTCAATATTTTTTGAAAATATAAGAAATTTGTTTTAAAAACCTCAATTATAAAAAAGGAGCCACCGGTTAAGGTAGCTCCTTTAAAACTATTAACCGAGAATATTTTACTGAATCACAACTCTGCAAATCACTAAACGGTTACCATTTCTGTCACCGATCTCTACCCAGTATAAACCTTTTCCGTAAGCACGCATATCAACATCCATTCTGTCATAAGGCCTTCCAATGGTATAGAACTGTGTGATCACCCTGTCGCCTTTGGCATCATATACTGTCAGGGTTCTTGGCAACACGTTGTTTGCTACACTATAGTATCTAACCTGGAATTTGCCGCTGGTTGGATTTGGATAGATGAAGCATTTACCGCTTGCAGAATCCTTGATGGTGATGGTGTTGGATATATTGGTACATCCGTTCACATCA
>JANOVD010000244.1:0-7853 GCA_031417255.1 Chitinophagaceae bacterium | reverse complement strand
ATACACGGCGGGATTGTTTGTAAAGGAGAAGAAAAAAAATAAAAAAATATTATAGTGTTGGCAGAAACAGCCAGATTAATGAAGGAGATTGATAAAGTGGAGGTGCGATGATGATAGGGATAAATTAAAATACTGTAAATTGGATTTCAATAAAAATAGCTGGTATAGATTTGAATGATAATTAATGGAAAACTTTACCAGGAGTTGCGAAAATACAAATGTTGGCTGTAATACCTAAGAGGCTTTATCGTTTCAATTTATGGCAGGACAAAGCACAATGGTTTAAGTTCTTTATCGGGGCTTGTGGCTTTAGGTGGACAGGGTGGCAGGTGTTTGGTTGTAGGTTGTATTTGGTTGGACACGATATATACTTTCAGGGCTTGCCGCAGGGCTGGTATTAGGTCAGCCAGCCTTGCGACAAACCGCTTGTTGGTATAAAAAACATTATAATTATGAGTAAGTCAGTACGTAAATTAACTGTTAATAATAATGATATAACAGTTATCAAAGAGGCCGAGTTTGATGTCATTTCATTGACCGATATGCTAAGAGCCAAGGATGGTGATTTTTTTATAACTGATTGGTTAAGAAACCGTAACACCCTTGATTTTTTAGCAGTTTGGGAGCAGTTACATAATCCAGGTTTTAATTACGGCGAATTCGCCATAATTAGAAACCAATCTGGTACAAACCTGTTTAAAATAAGCGTAAAGGAATGGAAGGAAAAGACAAATGCAATAGGTTTAATAGCCAAAACGGGGAGATATGGAGGAACTTTTGCACACCAAGACATAGCATTCGAGTTTGGAACATGGATAAGTCCAATATTTAGGCTTTATCTCATAAAAGAATTTCAAAGATTAAAAGATCAAGAAAGCAAGTTATTAAATCACGAATGGGATTACAGAAGGTTCTTAAGTAAGGTAAATTATAGAATACATACAGATGCAGTAAAGGAAAATATTATACCAAAATATAAGAACCTAAATAAAGAAGACGAAAAATACGTATATGCAAATGAAGCAGAAATGTTAAACGTTGCCGTATTTGGCATGACATCAAAACAATGGAAACAAGAAAATGTGGAAATGGTATTAAAGGGTATAAAAAATATTAGAGATGTAGCAAGTATCCCTCAATTGACAGTATTAGCAAACATAGAAAGTTACAGTGCTGTATTAGCAAAAGAGGGGCTACCAAGTAAGGACAGGCTAATTAAACTAAAAAATGAGGCTACATCTCAATTAAAATCTCTTTCAAAATATAAATATGATTTCCCAATCGAAAGCCCACAACTATTAGAATTTAATCAGGAACCGAGTACCACTAAGACTTTGAAAGTAATACCACCTAAAAAATGATACCCAAATTTAAAATGGTAGCCCTTTTTGAAAAGGTTCTTTAGGAGTAAATTTTATAACTTTTATTTCATCTATTTCGCTTTCAGTAACAATAAATGAAATGTCACCATCTTTATAAATGATTGCAAGTGTATCAAAGAACCCTTTAGCATTTACTGAATGATATTTCCCCGCCTTTTGTATCTTGTAACCATTAGGGTCTTTTGCTTCTGTAAGAATACCATATATTGAGCCATCGGTTTCATCTTCCGAATTTACAGCCAATATCATACTTTTATCCACCGATATTTTAAAGTTATTAGCTGTCTCAATTGTAAAACCGATGCGTGCAGTTTTGTGAACGCTTGCTTTGTATATCGGCTCTTGCTTTATTGGTACTATATATTTTAATTTCATGTAGCAAAAATAACCATTTTTTACTTTATCTAATATCATTTTATCCACATCTATACCAGTTTTTTCACCACTGTTTAAAAACTCTTTTAACGACTATGTATTTTTTGTTTAAAATGTCTTATTTTAGCAAAACGGAAAGGGTCATTCTTTTCAGAACAACCCTTCAAGAGATATTAATTAGAAATTTTGGCAGAAAAACTATTGAAAGCAATAAAGTCTTAAACAATACTGATCCCCATAATTCTTCTTAATTCGAACATGGCGGTCAGGTCTCGTACACCTTGACCGTCTTTTTTATATCTACATACAAATTACGTAACAAATCCGTAAAATCTCAAAAAAAATATTTTTTTATTTTATTACACAAATCTACTTATAACGCATCCTCCCTATCTTTTGTTCAGTTCTCTTTGCCGCCGCAGGTAGGTATTGCCGCCGTCTGGTCTTTGAGCAACGGCGTATTAGAGTCTCTCTTCCAAAGGAGTTGGCACAACAGCAAGACTTAGTGTTTGACCAAGAATAGATAAAGCTGAAAAAGTAAAATTTGAAAATTCCTTAAAATCAAAGAGCCATTCTTGATTTCCTTTAAATTCATGTAAATACCTGAAATCTATAAAAGCAAGTTTGTGTTTTTCTAACATGCTCGGTATAAAATCCTCCTCTTTCATTGAACTATAAAATTTCTCAATTTTTCCATGAGATGTTCCATCACCATCTATTAATTTAACAGTCATATAGTTTTTATAAGTATTGTGGTTTTTATAGTGTTCAATAATCCTCTTTTTAAAATCAATATCCAGTAATTCATAAAGCTTAGCCAAATCATGGCGTAAATATGTCACATTACTTTGCATTAAAAAACCTTTGAAAACAAGTTCTAAGCTAAAAGATAAGTTTGTAGCGGGAACACACAATTTTGAATGAATGAATGTATCAAAAGGCTTAGTGGAGCCATCCTTATTCATCTTAAAGTATTTTGATGCGTAAAGAGTTCCATTTTCAAAATACTCCTTCGCAGCATGAAATAGAAATAAAGGGCTATTCATTTTACTCATGACCAAATATACCTAAAGAGTACAATATCCCTCTGGCGCAAGTGTTCCCGTAGATAAAGCCTATTGTTTATGCACAGCATCCTGCGTTTAGCGTTTAGGTGAGCCCCAAAATTTTAAAATTAAAAACCCTTTCCTCCGCTGTCGATGTTCCGCTTCGATCTTCGCCGCCGCCTGTGTCTCCGACCAGCGGCGCAAAGCCCCTGCAACCTCCACGAAAAATTTTATTATGATGGAATGGATAACTTTGGAATGTTAACGCATTATTCTGGTAATTAGCAGTGGGCTGCTGGTTCCCGCTTGTTGGGAGACAAGGTGGGGGCGTTAGCGTAGTAAAATTTATTAAATTTGAAACAAGAATAGAGAACACCTACCTTCGTCGGCAGTAAACAATTTTTCTCTATTGTTGTAAAACGAAAAAAATAACCGCCCGGTTTCACTTTTTAGTTTGTGATATATATCTTTAATCCCGAAACCTGTTAACAGGCAGCATTAATTAATCATTTCTTCACCATAAAATTTAAAAATATGAAACAAAAAAACAACGCAGGTATTTTTCTTGCACTGTTAATGGCAATTGCTTTTATTGCCTGCAATGAGCCTGCAAAAAAAGACGAGCCTGCAAAAACTGAGGCCGCATCCATGACTGCAATTGACCCTGCAATGGATCCTGTAAAAGTAGAAGCCGATTTTGTAAAGGTGCTTGCCGATACTTTAAATGTAAAATTGTACGAGATAACATTGAATCCCGGAGACTCTGCAGCACTGCATACTCATCCCGATTATACATTGTATGTACTCCAGGGCGGCACCTTAACGATTTATCCAAAAGATGGAGAGCCCAAGGTAAATGAGTTGCAAACCGGAATGGGTGTTATTTTTCCTACCGCAACACATTCTGGTAAAAACACAGGTACAACTATTGTAAAATTATTAGTAGCTGATATTTACAGGCCGAGGAGTTAAATACATTCGTTAACGGTATCGTTCCCTTTTGGCCCCCCACTGGCGCAAGTGTTCCCTTCCCAAATCATTAAATTAAAACGTAAAGATTTTGGGATCACTTGGTGCCGTTTAATTCATCGCCGCCGTTGGCCCGAAAAAAAATAACAACGCTTCAGTGCTAACTGAAGCGTTGTATTAAGTATATAACAAAGTTTAAAAAAGAATCCGAAAAAAGCCAGCAAATGAACGGGCTTTATTTCTTAGCCGGCGGAGGTGGTGCTGTCAGCTTTTGCTGAAAATCACTCCAGGATCTGATCTTATTATTTTTGATCTGAAAGTATGCATGACCACCGATAGAATCTACCTTGCCTGACATATCGGTATTATAATCACGGCTCCAAACCAGCACATAGTCCTCTTTTGTATCGTTTACATGGATGGGCATCCAAGCATCCAATGTTACCTTCACGGATGATAATGTTGCCCTGAATTGTTTGGCAAAGTTTATCATGCTGTCTGTTGTATTATCTTTGAATTTGAAGCCATCAGAAAAATCTATGCTTACTGAATCGGCCAGCAGGGTTTTCATTTCATCCAATTTGTTGTCTTCCCACATTTTGATAAAGTCCAGCACCATTTTGGCATGATTGGCATCGCCCATGCTGAAATCAGAAGAATAGGCAGCTTTGTATGGATAAGCTATACCCGCAGATTCTTTTTTTTCTTCAGTTTTGCCAGAAGATTCACCGGACTTTTTTTCATTATTGCAGGCGAACAAAAATGCGGCTGCAACTAATACAATAAATAATCGTTTCATTTTTTTTTTTTAGTTTTGGTTAAAAAATATTTGTATTTGCAAATAGAACCCGGACAAAAATAGATGTTTTCACAGGACAGGTGAACATCCAATTGATTTGTTAGTTTGCTAAAGTACAAAAGTTTATTTATTCTCCAATAATGATAATTCCCTGTATTCAAAAGCAAGCTTGTTTTGTTCGCCTTTATTGGTCTTCTTCAATTCCCAAACCCATCCCTGCAGCCAGTTTTAAATTTTTCGTTAAATATAACGTCTGTTCATTACATTACATCAGCAATTGGCTTATCAAAAAACGACAGTGGAGACCAGAACCCACATTAAAAAACGGCCTGCCCCGTACAGTTTTAAAGCGGGGGCGATTCCGAAAAGCCAGATGAGTAGGAAAATTATTAAATCAATTTAAATGAAAGCAAATAAAAAAATAGTTGTGCTGATACTATCAGGTATATTTAGTATGGTGTCGCTTGTGCAGGCGCAAATGACACATAAACCTGCCGATCATATTATGGTTATGCCCAAAGAAATTAAGTGGGTAGATGCACCTCCGTCATTACCACCCGGTGCGAAAGCAGCAGTGATAGAAGGCGACCCTAAAGCTGCAGGATTATTCACCATGCGTATAAAACTTCCGGCTAATTATATGATAATGCCACATTGGCATCCGGCCGATGAGCATGTTACGGTTATTGAAGGAAGTTTCTATATGGGAGTTGGAGAACAATTTGATGAAAATGCTGCGACGAAAATTCCAAAAGGAGGATTTGCAGTGATGATCACCGGCACCCGACACTATGCCTTCTCGAAGAAGGGGTGCATTATACAACTACATGGCATGGGACCCTGGGGAATCAATTACGTTAATGCTGCCGATGACCCAAGGAATAAGAAGTAAATTAAAACCCATACAGGATTTAAAAATATATTTAATAACAAAAGAATTTACTAAAGAAAAAGTAAAATTACTTTCTGCCGGCGTAGGTAAGCCGCTTGCATTGCCGCCTCCTGGGTTTTAACCAGCCGTATAATGATCTTAAACCAAATACCTTCTTTGCCGCCGTCTGGTCTTGACGGCGTATTAGAGTCATAAATTTTTTTCCTCCGCTGTCGGTGTTCCGCTTCGATCTTCGCCGCCGCCTGTGTCTCCGACCAGCGGCGCAAAGCCCCCTGCAACCTCCACGAAAAATTTTATTATGATGGAATGGATAACTTTGGAATGTTAACGCATTATTCTGGTAATTAGCAGTGGGCTTCTGGTTCCTGCTTGTCGGGAGACAAAATAATAACAGCAGTAATATCAATTATTTTTTTCCAACTCAGTTTAATAGTTGTTATTTCGTTTTTAATTTTATGGCCATCAGCAATTACAGACAATGCTTACAAACGAATCATTAGTAAAAAGAATTACCCAGGTAATAGCATTGTGCTGGTTGCTTATGAAGATCATCAGCCTGAAACTATGGATCACCCAAAGAGATTACCCCCTGGTGCCAATAACCAATCTGCCTTCCTCGCTGCATATCGTATTGCTTGTATTGTTTTTCATATTGGTGGTATGGCTGATCTTTAAACCGGGTAATAAATATGCCATGATGGTTTTAATAGCAACGGAGGCTATCAGCTTGCTTGGCGACCAAACCCGGCTGCAACCCTGGCATTACCAATTTATTTTCAGCTTTATTGCAATAGCGTTCAATAAAGACTGCCAAAAATCACTGCAGGCAATTGTATTAATTACTGTATCCACTTACCTGTTTAGCGGCATACAGAAAATGCATCCGGGCTTTATCAATTCTGTGTGGTCTGTACATATATTAAAGGTCTTTTTAGGTTTGCCAGGTTATCTTATACAACACCCGGTTGTTCAATGGGCCGGTTACATGATACCAATTATAGAGGTTGCCGGAGCACTGGGATTACTTTTTCCAAAAATGATGAAAGGTGCAACTTACCTGCTTATCAGCATGCATGTTTTCCTGCTCGTTTTTTTAGGCCCCCTGGGTATAAATCATAATGTGGTGGTATGGCCCTGGAACATTCAGCTAATTGTCCTGTTATGGCTGCTATTCATTAAAAACAAAGTACTGTTAAAACCTGCAGCATGTAAAAGCGCCGCCAATCTTGTCATCGCTTTTTTCTGGATCATAATGCCTGTAGCAGGTTGTTTTGGATACTGGGATAAATACCTGTCTTCGGGCATATACTCCGGGAAGACCACGGTAAAGCAGTTTTATTTTGGCGACAGGGACAGGATTCCACCGGGACTTAGAAAATATGCACGCCACAGTAAAGAAAATGCATCAGCCAGGATATTACTTACAGACTGGTGTGTAAAAGAGCTGAATGTAGCGCCGGTAACCGAACCCCGGGTTCTTAACAGTATTGTGAACCAACTTAATGAAAAATATGCGGCAAGAGGCTTTGTTTTTGTGCTGACGGAAGCTCCTTATTAGTTAACTCGCAGGTGTTATTTCAAAATGAACGATACTATAGTCGAAAATTATCCTTTAAAAATATAGAGTTTACCCAATGGCAGCCGAAGGGCCAAAGCCGCAAAGTCTCGATAGTGAAGCCTATCAAGATACTACCGGTATGGACATAAAAAACCCTGACTAAATTAATAATCAGGGTTCAAAGAATATGGCAGTCCTGAGCGAAGTCGAAGGGCCTACTCTCCCGTCCCGCCATTGGCGGGATGCAGTACCATCGGCCATGAAGGCAGCCCTTGAACATTGAGTGTTGAACAGTATACAAAATAAAAAAGCCTTTCAGAATTAACTGAAATGCTTTTTAAATAACTAGGGCAGCTACCTACTCTCCCGCATTGTTGTGCAGTACCATCGGCCATGAGGGGCTTAACTTCTCTGTTCGGTATGGGAAGAGGTGAACACCCTCGGCAAAACCACCATAAGATCTTAATAATAGCAAGATGTTAGTATCATGTAGCAAGAAAAAAAGACTTCCCGTCTTGATACTTGCTACTGATGTCTTGCGACTACAATAAGGTGACATATTGGAATAAGAAGTAAATAAGAGTAAAAAAATATAATTATTATGCTTTCTTTATCCCCCTCCTTTGGAGGGGTTAGGGGAGGCTTAATAAAAAAATAAAGCTTACGGGCAATTAGTACTACTCGGCTTTACTGTTACCAGTTTTACACCTGTAGCCTATCAACGTCGTAGTCTTCGACGACCCTTAAAAGAATACTCATCTTGTGGAAGGTTTCACGCTTAGATGCTTTCAGCGTTTATCCTTGCCGTGCGTAGCTACTCTGCATTACACCT
>JANOVD010000243.1:0-4968 GCA_031417255.1 Chitinophagaceae bacterium | reverse complement strand
CCGTACAATTGAACAAAAAAATGTAAATCCATGGTTATATTTTGGTTAATCAATCATTAATAAAAGATGCAGCTAAATGTAAGATTCTGTTGCCTGATAATTTGTTAATAAAAGTTAGCAGAATTCCGCTTTTATTTAGTTTCTTTGCCACTGTAAAACTAACAATTATGAGAATGAAAAAAATTCTATTACTTCTATTATGTGCATTCGTATTTCAATATACAGCAATTGCACAGATCACTACAAGCAGCATATCAGGTACCGTTCGAAATGCTAAAAACGAAGCATTGGTAGGCGCCTCAATTACTGCCACACACGAACCCACCGGTACAGTTTATACAGTACAAAGCAGGGCGAACGGCAGGTTTGATATTGCCAATATGAATAATGGTGGACCTTACAAAATTGAGGTTACCTATGTAAATCACGATAAAGAACTGAAAGCAGATGTTTTTCTTTCGCTGGGTGAGGTATTTAGATATGACTTTATTTTGAATCAAACTTCAGTAACCATTTCAGAAGTTACAGTTGCTACAAGAAGCAGGATAAATTTAGATGCCAAAGGCGGTACTTCTTCTTCAATTGGCAAAGACAGAATTGAATTAACAACTGCGGTTGGCAGAAATATTGCTGATTATATAAAAGTTACTCCTTTTGCCAAAACCTTAAATGGCTCCGAAGGTGCAGTTGCCATTGCAGGTCAGAATAACAGGTATAACTCATTTTACATTGATGGTGCCATCAATAACGACGTTTTTGGACTGGCAGCTTCAGGTGTAAATGGAGGACAAACCGGTGCTACTCCTATTTCAATAGATGCGATTGACCAATTCCAGATTTTTATTTCGCCATATGATGCCTCTATCGGTAATTTTACAGGAGGTGGAATAAATGCCGTAACAAAATCCGGTACCAACAGGATTGAAGGATCAGTTTACTATTTTTTCCGCAATGAAAAATTAGCTGGTAAAAATCCTGCACAACGTAAAGACACTGCACAACGTTTCCCTGCTTTTAAAAATAAAACTTTTGGTTTCAGGGTTGGCGGGCCAATCATTAAAAATAAATTATTTTTCTTCCTGAGTGCAGAACAACAGCGTGATGAAACACCTCAACTTTATGATTTTGCAACATACCGTGGCAATACCAATACAGTTGCGGGTGTAGAAGCAATCAAATCTTTTGTAAAAACCACTTACAATTACGATATGGGCGATTGGCAAACAACCGCCAGAAAACTGGATGTAGACAGGATTGCAGCAAAAATAGACTGGAACATATCCAAAAATCACAGGCTTACAGTAAGCGGCCGTTATAACAAAGCAACTTCCAATACAACAGCATTAAGTTCATCAACCACTATCAATTTCAGCAATGGTGGTGTTAAATTCCCAAGCCGTACAACTGCTTTTGCATTTGAATTAAAAAGCACATTAAGAAAAAATATAAGCAACAGATTACTGGCAACTTATTCCGATGTTTTGGATGACAGAACTTATGTTGGCGATCCTTTTCCCCGTGTTTCTTTAAATGACGGAAGTGGTACTTTTAATTTCGGTAGCGACAACAGTTCTACCCAAAACCTGCTTACCCAAAAGAATTTAAGTATTGTAGATAACATAAGAATTAACATCAAAAATCACTCTATATCTTTAGGCGTGGATTATGAGCGGTTTAAAGTATTTAATGTTTTTATACAGAATAGTTTCGGTAATTACAATTACGGTACAACTACCGGTGGTGCAACCGGTGTACAAAAATTTCTGGCAAACAATGCAAATGCCAACTCGTACAACCTTGGGTTCCCCAATACAGATAAGAGCCTGAACGATGGTACAGGTGCAGGTGCAAAGTTTGAAGCACAAAAACTGGCTTTTTACATAGCTGATGAAATTAAATTAGGTAATAACCTTACTATTAACCTGGGTGTCAGGGCCGATAAATGGAGCTTCCCTACCAAACCCTATACTGATGTATTTACCAATGACAGTGCCATTGTACAGTATGCCAAATATTACGATTTAAAAGGCGCACGTTCCGGTCAAAAACCAAAATTCCCTATATCGCTTGCTCCCAGGTTTGGATTTACTTATAAAATACCTGACCAGGCTGTTACTATTCGTGGTGGTGTTGGTGTATTTACCGGCCGCATGCCGTTGGTATGGCCTGGTGGTACCTATAACAACAACGGATATTTTGTTGGCGGATACTCTGCGTCTGCAACTTCATTAAATACCATCCGTTTCAGGTGGAATCCGAATGATATTCCAGGAAGTGTTTGGACACCGGCCCAGGTTGGACAAGGCTTTACAAAAGGCCCTTTGAACCTGATATCGAAAGAATTTAGAATGCCAAAACTGGTAAGAACTTCGCTGGCATTTGATAAGATACTGGGCAAAGGCTGGAGCAGCACCTTTGAAGTATTGGTTAGCAAGAACATAAACGAGGTTTACTACACCAATATTAATATTCTGCCTCCAATTGGAATGTCATTGGGTGCCGGGCCACGTACAGTTTATGGTGTAACCGGAAATACAACCAATCTTGTACCTATTACCAATAATGGCACAGGTACCAACCCTTATGATAATGCCATCTTGGTTTCCAATAATACATCCCACAAGAAAGGTTTTGCTTACAACCTGAATGCTGAAATTGAGAAAAGAAGTGTAAAAGGAATTAATTTCAAAGCATCGTATGCATTTGGAAATTCAATGGTGGGTAATGAGGGTACCAGTTCTGTAAACTTAAGCCAGTGGCGCTTTATTGAGTCGGTTAACGGAAGAAATTCGCTGGGATTAAGCTCTTCTGACTTTGACCAGTCTCACCGTGTTTTAAGTACCCTCAGCAAAAAATTCACTTACCTGAAAGGCAAACTCGCTACTACCATATCTTTAACCTATATTGGCCAAAGTGGTTCTCCGCTTAGTTATACTTACGGAACACAAAGCATGACACGTGATGACGGAACCGGAGGTGGTAATGACCTCATTTACATTCCAACTGCTGCTGAATTGCAGGCACAAACATTCCTGAGCAATACTGTTGGTACAACCACTTTTACACCACAGCAACAAAAAGATGCTTTGGAAGCGTATATAACAAAGGATAAATACCTGAGCAAAAACAGGGGCAAATTTGCAGACAGAAACGGAGCAAGGCTTCCTTTTACACATAATTTAGACCTTAAACTGCAACAGGACTTTACACTTAAGTTAGGTAAAAACACTTATCAGTTGCAATTAACCTGGGACATATACAATTTCACCAACCTGATTAACAGAGACTGGGGTAAACAATATTTTGCCGGTAACGACCAGTTTGGTTTGATTAATTTTGCCGGCTATGTTGCAGCAACTAACCTAACCCCGCAATATCGTTTTAACCCAACCATCACTACTCCATACAATTTTAATAATTCGGCAACACCAGGTTATGCAAACAGATGGGTTAGCCAGGTTGGATTAAGATTTAACTTTAAATAAGATAATGAATTCGCCGCAAGGCAAATTCCTACATAAAAAAATCCCGGTCAGCAAAACTGACCGGGATTTTTTTTAAGAGGTACTGAATTCGCCGCAAGGCGAATTCCTACTTCCCCCATCCCCATTTTAAAAAAGCCGGAAAAGCCTTTGCCCAGGTAGCCACATCATGCCGGCCTTCTTTTAAATTCAAAAATTTTATGTCAGTATTTTTATCATACCCTTTTTCTTCAAGTATATCAATAAAGCTAAGCGTATCATCAATCGAATCAATAACACCATTTTTATTCCTGTCGGCAACTTCATCTAAAGTACCCACTTCAAAAAAGAATTTGAGCCAGGGATAAAAATTACTGTCTTCTTTAACCTGCCGGTGCATGATGCGGTTAACGGCTTCATCAAAGTCGGCATCATCCTGGTCCTTATCCCGCCACCATAAAGAGCCGCTGAAAACACCCACTTTGCTGAATTCACGTGGATGGTTCCAAACCATATCCAATGCACACAGGCCGCCCAATGAAAATCCGGCAAAAGATTTTTCTTTAAACGAAAATACCAGTAATGTGCTTCGGATATAAGGCATTAACTCTTCCAGAATGAAACGGTTATACAGTGCAGCCCTGGCCCCACGGCCTTTATAGTCTAAATATTTTGCAGTACCATACTCATTTTTCCTGTCTTTGCTGCAATAAATACCCACACAAAAAAGATCGCTGATCAATTTGTTTTCATACAGGTCATCTAAAATCTCTTCAAATTTCATTGTCACCAGATCCTGCCCGTCATTAATTAATAAAAGACTTAATGCTGAATGCCCAACCGTTTGGGGAGGAAAATAAAAATCAATATGTACTTCCCGGTCTAAAAAATCAGAAGTAATAATATGATGCTCAACTAAGATATTGGCCGCCTTTATTGCTGACATATCTTCAAAAATACGAAAATACCTTCATCATTTTAAAGCAGTATTCCACATAAAACAAACATGGCTGATAATGGTTTTTAAAATACCGGTACTTTAAAACATAATTTGTTTAAGTCGTTGCGAAAAAATATATTTGAACAGGTTTAAAAATCAGTTTCTGCTTTAACATCAATTATTAATTAAATAAATAAACAGGTATGAAGAAAATAGGTGTATTATTCGGCAAAGAAAGAAGCTTTCCCGAAGCTTTCATCGAAAGGGTAAACAGTAAAAATGTTGAAGGGGTAATGGCCGAACCCGTTCGCATTGATAAAGTAATGCAGGGAGAATCTTCGGGCTATGCCGTAATTTTCGACCGCATATCACAGGATGTTCCTTTTTACAGGGCCTTTTTAAAAAATGCTGCATTGTGTGGTACTACTGTGATCAATAATCCGTTTTGGTGGAGTGCCGATGAGAAATTTTTTAATAACTGCCTTGCCACAAAAATAGATGTGCCTGTTCCTAAAACTGTTATCCTGCCATCAAGAGATTTACCACCCGATACCAGCGAAGAATCAT
>JANOVD010000242.1:0-2875 GCA_031417255.1 Chitinophagaceae bacterium | reverse complement strand
GGCAAACCCGGGAGTTTTGAAACCGATCATAAAACCTTTTTACAATTTGCCTGCACCAATGGTTATATCTCTGTTTTAGAATTACAACTGGAAGGTAAAAAGAAAATGAATATTGATGATTTTTTAAGAGGGTACCGCTTTGAATAATGTATTAACGCAATACAAGTATCAATAACCTGCTCTTTCTGTTCTATTTTGTATAATTAAGCAAACAGGTAAAATTCCCATCGGGCACAGTAAGTGCATCAGCCGCAGCATTGCTGATGCATATAAGTAATCCTTCATTTTTTTTAATGTCAGGAATCAGGTCAAGTACTTTTGCATAAACAAATCTCCCGTTTGCCGGGTTGGTTATTTTAATGATGGTGCCGGTAGCTGCACTGTTATGCAGGCAATAATATTTTTTATCGGCCCAGCCGCTGGTACTTTTAAAAATGCCTGCTGTGCCTTCATTATCTATAGTCCGGGAATTCTTTACCTGCATTTCGTATTGAAATTTAAAAACCCCGCCAACAATATTTTCATCGGTATTTGATGATTGTTGTTTTACAGATTCTGTATTTTTTGCAACAGGAAAAGTCTCCGGCTTGTTAGCAGGGGGAACTGTTTCGGTTTTTTTTATTTTCTTTTCCGGTTTTAAATCAGCAACTTTCTTTTCTTCAATTTTAGCCACAGCATTTGCATTAATGGATGTACCAATACCGTTTTTGGCTAATGCCGATAAATCCTTTTTTACTTTAAGATATCCTACAATTAATTTGGTTCCGTTTTTAACTGCATCGACATTTATGTTATTCCATTGCTTAAGCGTTTCAAGCGGAAGATCGTTGTGATTAACAGCCACACGGTATAAACCTTCTTTTGCTTTTACAATATGATAAACGGGTACAAAAGTTTCATCTGCTTCTGCATTTCCGCTTTGAAAAAAAATGTTGTTGTTTAATGGTATTTTTATTTGCTGGCCAAGACTCAAACCGCTTTCAAGCTGCAGTTTATTAAATGATGCAATTTCTTTGGGGCCGGCATTATAAATTCTTCCGATACTATAATAATTTTCTTTGGATGCTACCTTGTGTTTGATATACAGGCCGGGCGATACACCCTCAACCAGCAGTGGTTTTTCCTGGGCAACAGCAAAAAATGGCATGCATAAAAAAAGAAACAAATACTTTTTCATATTGGATAATTTTCGTTGCAAAGAAACGGAAATAAATTGGTTGAGGCAGCTATTCATTTGTTAAGAATGCGCCAGTCTTTTGGGTAATAATTATTGATGCGGCCGGCCATAATTTTTATCCAGCCAATTGGTAAATGTTGGTGCGTAAGTAATACCCAGCCTCTGATAGCTGATTCAATTTTAATTTCTGTTTTGCGCAGGTATTGCAGCGCAGTTTCTTTATCTACTTCTAATTTAGGTAATGCAGCATTAATAATATTGCTCACAGCCAGGTCGTGTGCCGGTATTAATTCGTTGCGGATTATAGTACCCAGTTTTACGCCTGCTTTTTTTATGTACAATGCAGATTGAATAACAGGCAGGTCATTTTCCAAATGTATTGGCATTGCGATCACTTCTTCATTTTGTTTGATGAAAAAGAAATCATCGGTATTAATTAAATAAGGTTTCAATATTTCAATTTCTTTTGCAGTAAGTATGTCTTTCTTTCTTTTGAATTTTGTCCCGCCACGGGCGGGATTACTTTTGCCTTCATTATTTACGTCAATATCAAAAGACCTCTTTTTAAATGCTGCAATAAAAAATCCTTCGCCTTTTACTTTATCGGGATAAAAACGATACCCGTAAGCATTTTCTTTCTCTGAAGCTGTTTCAACAATACCCCAACTTTCATCAATTGCCAACTGCAAACTGCTCATTGCCAACTGCTCAACCAACCAATCAGCAATCACTTCATCTTCCTCCTGCGAATAAGAACAGGTGGAATAAATTAAAACGCCTCCATCTTTTAATGACGGCATAATATCTGCCAGAATCCTTTGCTGGCGCCGGGCACAAAGCTGTACATTGTTTTCGCTCCACTCGGTAATGGCATTGGCATCTTTACGAAATAATCCGCTGCCGCTGCAGGGCGCATCTACTACAATCACATTAAAATAATTTTTCAGCCGCATAAAATCCGAAGGGTCGTTGTTGGTAACAATAACATTGGCAGCCCCCCATTTGGTTATATTTTCTGATAGGATATTTACCCTGGTTTTAATCACTTCGTTACTTACCAGCAAACTTTCTTTGCTGATGATGGATTGTATTAAAGTAGATTTTCCGCCGGGTGCAGCACAGAGGTCTAATACTTTTAATGGTTTTGAATGATCAACTGTTTGTTTTAATACTTCTTCTAAAAACATACTGCTTGCTTCCTGCACATAATAAGCGCCTGCATGAAAGAGCGGATCGAGGGTGAATGAAGGACGTTCGGGAAGGTAGTAGCCGCTTGAAGACCATGGAACTTTTTCCAATTGTTCGTTGTTCGTTGTTCGTTGACCGGCCTTAGAGGGATTTAGTCTGATGGATACAATTTGTGCCCCCGATTGATGCACTGCTTTAAAAGCTTCTTCATTAAAGCATTTGTTGTTTTGCAGTGATTGTATTAATGCTTTGGGTAAATTCAAGTGGTAATTTTATACAGATAAAGTTAAGCAGAACCTCCTGTCATTTCGATCCCGATATTTATCGGGAGAGAAATCTATTTTGATAAAATTTGTTCATACAGATGTCTCCTATCGTCGACATGACAGGATAAAGAGTATTATCAATAATACTCCAGCATATTCGTCAATGCTTCCTGGTCAAATTTTGGTTTTTTGCGGTATACAGCTATTAAAGAATCAGATACTGTTTTGTTTTTGGCATCCAGCT
>JANOVD010000241.1:0-2765 GCA_031417255.1 Chitinophagaceae bacterium | reverse complement strand
ATTTCGTTTATCAACTCCCCTTCTACATTACTTTGAAAATAAGAAATTTCGATATTGGCATATTTATCATGCAGTGTTTTCAGGTAGGTATCAAATGACTCACCACCATAAATAGTTACTTCACGTTTGCCAAGCAGGTTTAAATTAGGACCGTTAATGATTGCAATTTTCATATACCAGAGTGTTTGAATTGAGCATTGAATATTGAGCGTTGATTATTGAACATTATTTTATGAGGCTGAATAATACTCAATATACAATGTTCAATGAACAATTTTCAATGATTGATCAATTGTTAAGCATCTCGATAAACTCATCAAACAAATACCGGCTATCATGTGGGCCTGGTGTGGCTTCGGGATGATATTGAACAGAGAAAGCTTTTTTATCTTTTATACGGATGCCTTCAATACTGTCGTCGTTTAAATTAACGTGGGTAATTTCAACATTTGCATTTGCCCTTACTGCTTTTGGATCAACACCAAAACCATGGTTCTGTGTTGTAATTTCAGATTTACCGCTGATGATATTTTTTACAGGGTGATTTAATCCCCGGTGGCCATGATGCATTTTAAAAGTAGGAATATCATTGGCCAAAGCCAGTAACTGGTGTCCCAGGCAAATACCAAACAGAGGTTTATCAGCCGCTAAAATCTGCTTTACAGTTTTAACTGCATAATCCATTGGAGCCGGGTCGCCGGGGCCGTTGCTGATAAAATATCCATGCGGTTTAAATTGCTCCAGTTCTTCAAAACTTGTTTTTGCATTATGCACTTTTACATAAGCTCCACGCTCTACCAAACAATTCAATATATTTTTCTTAATACCAAAATCAAGCACTGCAATCCGCAGATCACTTTTTTTATCACCCAAAAAATAAGATTCTTTGGTACTTACTGTTGATGCAAGTTCCAAACCATCCATTGGTGGTACTTTCTTTAATTCTTTTTTTAGTTGCTCAATATCTGTAGTTTCTGAAGAGATAATACAATTCATTGCACCTTGGGTACGTATATGAGCAACCAGCGCTCTTGTATCAATACCATCAATGGCGACTACACCCTGTGCCTCAAAATAATCCTGTAAAGAAGCATCCGCCATAAAACGGCTGTATTTTTCTTCCAGGTTGCGGCCAATTACGGCTTTAACTTTTACACTGCCACTCTCCACATCAGCAGCTTTTACGCCATAGTTACCAATATGAACACTGTTCATGATCAATACCTGGCCAAAATAACTGGGATCGGTAAAAACTTCCTGGTAACCGGTCATGCCGGTATTGAAACAGATCTCACCGGTTGCTGTGCCGGTTTTACCAAAAGCTGTGCCGTTAAAAATTGTTCCGTCCTGTAAAATTAAAATGGCAGGGGCTGTTTTTGAATCTGGCATGTATTATAAAGGTTTTGCAAAGAAAAGCATAGAAATGGTTATTGAACAAATAAAATTTCTAACATTTTACTTTCTGTCTGAACGGGGATTTGGGAGGATTAAAAGGATTTATTGGATTACAAGCACATTCTTCAAATCCTTTTAATCAATCAATCCACCCAAATCCCCTTTCAGACAATAAAAAAGCTCCGATAAAAATATCGGAGCTTATATAAACTGTTAGTTTCAAACTATGCTTTGGTTTCTTCTGTATCAGTGGTTGTTTCATTTACAACTTCAGTTGTTGCTTCAACTTCTGTATCAGCAGCAGTTTTCTTTTTAGCTGCACCTGCACGGCGTGTTTTCTTTGCTGGTTCTGCGGCAGCTGCAACACCTTTACCATAAATCTCATTAAAGTCAACCAGTTCAATCATCGCTATTTCAGCATTATCACCGGTTCTGGCACCTAATTTAATGATACGTGTGTAACCACCGGGGCGGCCTGCAATCTTTGGCGCAACTACAGTAAACAATTCTTTAACTGCCGCTTTATCATTCAGGTAGCTGAACACAATACGGTGATTGTGCATGATCACTTCCTTACTGGCAGTGTCTTTTGTTTTGGTGATCAATGGCTCAATGTAAGTACGCAAAGCTTTTGCTTTAGCCAATGTTGTTGTAATTCTTTTGTAAGTAATTAACTGGCAACCTAAGTTCATTAACAGGGCTCTGCGGTGAGAAGCCGTTCTGCTCAGTTTATTTCCTTTTTTTCCGTGACGCATGACATTTTATTTTATTTCTCTTCCGCTTAAAATCCTGAGCGAAGTCGAAGGGTTAATTCGGTTATACCGTGTCAGGAATTATAACCTACTTTTAATTAAATAATTATTTACAAAGTATAAAAGCTCTTCAAAGTCCTCCCTTCGGGGGAGGATTTAGGAGGGGCCGCCTACTCATCATCTAATTTCAACTTGCTCAAATCCATTCCAAAACTCAATCCTCTTTCGTGCAGCACCTGCTCAATTTCACTTAAAGATTTTTGGCCAAAGTTTCTGAACTTCATCAGGTCTTCCTGCTCGTACTGTACCAACTCACTTAATGAATTGATCTTGGCAGCTTTTAAGCAATTGAAAGCACGTACAGAAAGATCCAGGTCTTCCAATGGAGTTTTCAACACTTTACGTAACTGTAAAGTTTGTTCATCAACCAGGTCTTCTTTCTTATCTTCTTTAGTATCGAAAGTAATGTTCTCGTCGGTGATGATCATCAGGTGCTGTATTAAAATACGGCTGGCCTGCTTTACAGCATCTTCCGGGTGAATGGTACCATCGGTAACCACTTCCATGATGAGTTTTTCAAAATCGGTGCGCTGCTCCACACGGGTATTTTCAATAGCG
>JANOVD010000240.1:0-13064 GCA_031417255.1 Chitinophagaceae bacterium | reverse complement strand
TTACAGAAATATTATTGGCCATAGCATGCTCAATACACTTCAGCAAACCCCACTTTTCCTGTGCTTTTGCAGAAAAGGAAATAACCAACAAAGTGATAAAAGCTAAAAATTTATAACGCATACAACAAAAATAATTCATCTGAAATTAATACAGATAAAACAATTATACAAACGGCAAAATGGTTAAACCAACTTTTCAAAAGCCTGATCCATGTCTTTAATAATATATTCAGGATCTTCCAGCCCAACATAAAGCCTGATCATGCGGTGTTCCTTGTTTACAACGTTAAAATCGGCAGGTTGTATGGAGGAACATTTGGGAATAACCAGGCTCTCGTGCCCGCCCCAGCTTACCGCCATAAAAATATGTTGAAGGTCTTCGCAGAATTTTTCAATCTGTTGAATATGGTTTGCTTTAATGATAAAAGTCAATAATCCGCAGGCGCCGGTCATTTGTTGCTTTGCCAAATCGAGTTGAGGAAAACTTTCATCAAAGGGAAAAAGCAGGCTTTCTACTTTGGGATGTTGTTTTAAATAATCAACCACTTTTTTTGTAGATACGGTAATCCTGTCCAGCCGGGCAGGCAATGTTCGCAGCCCTCTTATCAGTAACCAGGCATTAAAAGGAGAGATGCCGCTGCCAACAGTCATATATTCGCTGTTAAAAATTCTTTCCATCATTTGTTTACTGCCGGTTAAAACCCCGCCTAACGTATCGCTGTGGCCGCTGATGTATTTGGTTGCAGTCTGCAGCGACAGGTCAATTCCATAGTCAATTGGTTTTTGAAACAAGGGTGTGCAATAGCTGTTGTCTATGATGGTGATTATATTTTCTGCTTTTGCCAGTTCCGCAACTGCTTTCAGGTCCTGCAAAGCATAATCCCAACTGTTGGGGCTTTCCAGATAAATAACAGTGGTGTTGGGTAAAATGGCACGTTTAAAATTTTCAATTTCTCTTCCGTCAATATAAGTTGTGGTTACACCAAACCTGGGTAAAATATTATCAAACATTCTTTGTGCCCAGGTATATGGCTTATCAACCGATACAATATGATCGCCTGCTTTTACATTGGCCAGTACCGCAACAAAAATGGCTGCAGCACCGCTGTTAAATACCAGGCAGTCTTCGGCGCCATCAAGCGCAGCTAATTTTTTCCGTAAAATTTCTACGGTTGGGTTTTTGCCCCTGCTGTATAAATACACGGAGTATTCATCAGCAAAGGCTTTCCGCATTTCATCCACCGTGTTAAAAACAAAGTTGCTGGTTTGCATGATGGGCGGCGAAACGGCATTGAAATAATTTTCCCGATCTTCGGCAAATTCATTTAAGATATAAGAAATATCCATTAGGTTGTTTTTTTGGTAAATGCTTTGGTAATAAAATATATAGCGGTAAATGCCGCCAGTACCGATAAGCCAGTTATTGCTGCATAATTATTTTTTTTATAATCAAAGGCAATCGAGATAGCAACAAAAGTATAGGCTGCAATAAAAATGATCGGTAAAAGCGGGTATAGTTTCATTTTGTATATACCGGTTCCATCAAGATGCTTAGTTTTTTTCCGAAACCAAAAAATAGTTGCACAACTTAAAATCATTCCAAAGCTATCGAGGAAAATAGTGAATGCTAATATCTTTTCAAACTCCTGGGCGAAGTAAAGAATGAGAATGCAAAGTGCAGAAAAAACAGTTAACGAAAAAGTAATAACATTTGACTTTTCGTTGTGTTTGGCAAATATCTTCGGAAAACTTCCGTCATCTCCCATAGCATACATTACCCGTGGGTTGCTTAAAAGTGATCCGTTCACATAAGCCAGCACACCCAGAAAAAGAAATGCCGAAAATACGGTTGCACCGCCTGACCCGAATATCTTTTCTATAACTACATAAGCTATTTCCTTTTCGCCTTTCATCTGGTTAAAACCAACTACATTAAAATAACTGAGATTAACCAGCATATATAAACCAATAATGATTAGTATGCCGATAAAAATGCCACGGGGGATATTTTTTGAAGGCTCCTTAACGTCGTTGCCTAAATTAATGGTTTGCTGGTAGCCGCCATATGTAAAAGACACTGCAATAAGACTGATGCCTAAACTCTTTGCCCAATCTATCCAGGTAAAGCCCTGCGTTGGTTCGGCTACAGCTTTTGCCGCATCATCCACCGCATATTTATCGGGGAAAAACAATGCGGATATCAAAACGATCACCATCGTGATCTTGATCATCATTAAAATATTCTGTGCTGTTGAGCTTGTTTTTAATCCTCTTAAATTAATGATGTAAAAAACAATAATGGCAGCAGAACTCACCAGCGCTTTGTCAATATCGGTCCAGTTGCCCGGAAACATTTTTAATAAATAACCACTGCCGATAAGAGCTACACCGCTTACGCTGGCTGCATTACTCACCAGAATAATACAGTTAATGGCAAAGGCAATACTGGGGTGATAAGCTTTTGCAAAAACCTTGTAATACCCGCCGGTAACGGGATAGCGGCTGCCTATTTCGGCATAGGTTAATGCGCCGCATAAAGCCACCAGACCCCCAATGGCCCATGCGCTGAAATATACTGCAGGTGAAATGGCATCTTGAGCACTGGTGGCTGCGGTTCTGAAAATGCCCATACCGATTACAAATCCAATCACGATCATTGTAAGGGAGAACAGGTTGAGTTTTTGTGTAGTCTTATTCATTGGTAAAAGATAGATATAATTTACAATGCTGAAATCAAATCGTTTGAATTATTTTGAAATTCAAATATTTATCTCCCTACATTTGCAGCGGATTTGGTTTTCGATCCCGATAGTTATCGGGAAAGGATTAAAAGGGAATCCCGTTTAAAGCGGGAGCTATCCCCGTAGCTGTAAGACGGCCTCCCCAAGCCCCTCCAAGGAGGGGTTAAGAAAGGCACTTTTCTCCAACCACTGTTTGCTCTTATGCAGGCGGGAAGGTAAAGTAAATGTTAAGCCAGAAGACCTGCCAGGTTCATCAACAATCATTTAAAGCTTTCGGGTGAAAGGCAGGAAATGTAATGGCTTACGGGCCTTTATATCTCTACATTTTTCCAGGAAGCAGTCACAAAAAAAATTTTTTCAAAAATGAAAAAGAAAATTTTTATTGCGGCTGCTGTTTTAATCAGCAGTCAGTTGTACGCACAAAAAGACAGTACAAAAAATTTAGACGAAGTTGTAATTACTGCAACAAAGTTTCCCATCAAACAATCGCTTACCGGTAAAGTAGTTACGGTAATTGATCAGCAGCAGTTGCAACGCAACAGCGGCAAATCTTTAACAGAAGTATTAAACACACAGGCTGGTATTATTGTAAACGGCAGCAGCAATGTATCAGGCACCAACCAGGATGTGTATGTACGTGGCGCCGCCGCCGGCAAAACTTTGATACTGCTGGATGGGGTTCCGGTTTACGATGCATCGGGCATCAGTGGTGCATTTGATCTGAACCTGGTTAGTGTTGACCAGGTAGAGCGGATTGAAATTTTAAAAGGAAGCCAGTCAACTTTATATGGCAGCGATGCTATTGCTGCGGTAATCAATATCATCAGCAAAAAAGGCGGCGCAAAAAAAATAAATGTAATGGCAAATCTTGCAGCAGGCAGTTATAATACTTTTAAAGGTTCTGTTGGTTTAAACGGAACTGTAAAGAACACAAACTATACTGTGCAGTACAGTAAATTGTACAGCAAAGGTTTTTCAACAGCGCAATATCAAACCGGTATAAATAATTTTGATAAAGATGGTATGGATGAAAATGTTTTTCGTGCCAACATCAGCCAAAAAATAAATGACAAATTCTCTGTTCGTGCCAACACACAGTTAAGTAATTATAAAACCGATGCAGATGCCGGGCCATTTAAAGACGATGCAGATTATTATATCAAAAATAAAAACTCATTAGTTGGTTTTGGTGCCGATTATCAGTTAGGCAAAAGCATGTTGCATTTTAATTATAATTACAACAAAGTAAGCAGGGTTTATCTGGATGATTCAGCCAGCAGAGGGGGTTTTTCTTACTACAGCAAAGGAGACTATACAGGTAAATCGCATTTTGCAGAACTGTACAGCAATATAACGGTAGCAAAACATATTGATGTGTTGGTTGGTGCCGATTACCGCAATCAATTATCTGACCAGAGTTATACATCAGTAAGTATTTATGGCCCATATGCTTCGCCAACGCTAAGCGACGACAGCGTAAAAGTAAACCAGTTTGGTGCCTACGCTTCGGTAGTTGTAAAAGATATAAAGGGTTTTAATGTAGAGCTGGGTGGCCGTTACAATAATTTTAATAAGTACGGCAATGTGTTTACTTTTTCTTTTAATCCATCTTACGTAATTAAAAATTCGGTAAAGATATTTGGTAACATCAGCACAGGTTTTAAAGCACCTTCTTTATACCAGGTGTATTCCAAATACAGAATTCCGACAGGCGAACTTAAACCTGAAAAGTCTTTAAGTATAGAAGGCGGTATTCAATATTACAAAGACAATGTAAATATCAGGGCAGTTTATTTTAGCCGGCAGATTAAAGACAATATTGTTTTTTACAGCAGCGGGGCTCCGCTCTACAACAGTTATTATATTAATGCAGATAAACAAAAAGACCAGGGGCTTGAACTGGAAGCCTGCATTGACTTTTGTAAAGTAACGCTTAATGCCAATTATGTAAATGTTGATGGAAAAATTGAAACCAAAACCGGTGCAAAAGACACGGCATTTTTTAACCTGTACCGCAGGCCCCGGCAAACCATTAATTTAAATGTGGGGATTGAACTTTGCAAAAACTGGAATATGAATATCGGTGTTCAAAGCATCAGTAAACGGTACGAACCGGTATATGCATCGGCACCCATTGAAATGCCAGCATACTATGTTTGGAATCTTTACTCAACCTATAGCATCACAAAAAACATAAAAACATTTGTTGACTTTAAAAATATTACCGACGAAAAATATTCGGAAGTAAGAGGTTATAACAGCCGCCGGTTTAATTTTATGGCAGGTGTTAATTTGAGTTTTTAACCTGCCTGCCGGCAGGCAGGTTTTTTTGCTGGTAAGGCGGGAAGACGGAAAAATAAATTTCCAGTTTATAAATAAACGTCTTACCGACTTACCGGCTAATTTAAACTTCGGCAAAATGTGTAAATACGAAGAAAAACATTGTCCACGATGCAAGCTTGTATTTGAGTGCAAGACTGGCAGTGTTTTACTTTGCCAGTGCAGTGTAATACAATTAACTGTTGAAGAAAGAGCCTACATTGAAGCGAAGTATGATGATTGCCTTTGTATTGATTGTTTACGTGATCTGCAGAAGAAGTACGAACATTTTAAAGCAAAGTATATTTTCAAAAAATAACAGCACCTATACTTTGTGCCATGCTGATTATCTTTGCATAAATAAACAGAAAGCTGATGAACTTTGGCAATGTTTCGGTTAATGAGATCATTACGGTAAGCTTTACTTTATTTGCTGTAATTGATATGGTGGGTAATATTCCCGTGTTTGCTTCATTGCGTGCAAAAATGGGCGGGGAGATACGCTCCCTGCAGGCCACGCTGGCTTCTGGGGCACTGATGATCTTTTTTTTATTGATCGGCCAGCAGTTTTTGAAAATACTGGGGTTGGATGTTCAGTCTTTTGCTGTTGCGGGCAGTATTGTAATTTTTATTATCGGGCTGGAGATGGTACTGGGCCATGAATTTTTTAAATCGGATGGAAACCCCAAAAGCGGCAGTGTGGTGCCCATTGCTTTTCCGCTGATAGCAGGTTCGGGAACGCTAACAACCATCATGAGTTTAAAAGCCAATTATTTTGACGTGAATATTTTTATCAGTATTCTCATCAACTGTATTGTAATATTTTTAGTGCTCAAATCTTTAAAATGGGTTGAAAAAGTTTTGGGCCCCAACGGAATGACGGTAGTCAGAAAATTTTTTGGTGTAATATTGCTGGCCATTGCAGTAAAAATATTCGGCAGTAATTTTATGCATTTGGGAAAGTGAAAACGTTAATCGGTTAATCCGTTAATTAGTTAATTAGTATGGTGTTTTAAATGCAGGGAGTTTTATAATAATTGAGTTGCTCACCAATTAACGGATTAACAATATTGGCCTCGTAGTACAATGCCCGCCCGTACCGAACGGCACGTTCGGGCGGGGATAGTATAAGAGTTGTTAATTTTGTTTTATTAATTGGCCTCGTAGTACAATGGATAGTATAAGGGCCTCCGAAGCCCCAGATCCAGGTTCGATTCCCGGCGAGGCCACCAGAGAGGACAAATTCAATCCATTTTGACTTTGTCCTTTTTTATTTGGCCCAAAACCATTGACAGCATTCAATATCAGCGCAAGCTCGGGATGATAGGTCGGTGTTCGATATTCTTCTTTTTCAAAAATCCATTTTTCAGCGTACATCGAACACAGGATTTGATTTTTGAGGTATGGATTGCCCGAAACATATACCCTGTCTACATTCTGTAATAGGTTAAATCCAAAATTCAGATACTGCTTATAATCAGATGCTTTAGGGGATGCAGCTTTCATTTCGTCTTCAGATTCTTTAATAAGCGATTCATATTTGTTTTTGATGGAACGATATTCAGTAATATCTAATTGCCCATCCAGCATCATCTTCTTGGCATTATGAATACGATCCTGATTCTTTTTCATTTCAATATTCAACTTCTGTTTGTCTTCCGATGTTTCTCTGTTGCCTTTCTTTTCCAGTCAACAGGCACCTCGAATTCTTTGATTTTAATCGTTTTCATAATTTATAAATTTTAATTTAGGCAAACATACGGCGGCCCAAAAAGTCACTTTCCACTTTGAGTAAGTTTGAGTAAGTTTTTGACGAATTATGTAAAACATAGTTATTTTAGGTCGCATTTGTCCAGACAATCCCTCCAGTGGATATTTTAATTTCAAGTAATTTAATACATGGAATACCATAATCTTAAAAATTTTACAAATAAATGTCGAATATTTCCACCATTAAAGACAATTATGTATATTTGTGATGGAATTTGCTAACAAAATAGAGTAATACAATTGTTGGTATTGGGCAACATTATTCACTAATAATACATTTAACGATGGAAAAATCCATCAAACACTGGTACGCAATGAGTAACCCGGCAATTTTGGAGGTACTGGGTCACTACATTCAACAAACCCGGTTGCAGCAAAATAAAACGCAGCAACAGGTGGCGGCAGCGGCGGGTATTAACCGTTCCACTATGGTGCAGATTGAAAATGGCGGCGGCGGCACACTCATTTCTTTTATTCAAATATTACGAGCTTTAGAGCAGCTACAATTGTTTCAAAGTTTTGAGGTAAGGCAACAACTCAGCCCATTGCAATTGGCTAAAATTGACCAGAAAAAACGACAGAGAGCAAGCAATAAAAAAGCTACAAGAGTTGAAAAACCTAAAAGCGACTGGTAATGATAACAACAGCGTTCATCAACATCTGGAATAAACGGGTTGGAGCCATTGTGTGGAATGTGGATACTGAGTTGGCTTCATTTGAATTTGAACCCTCATTTCTTACCAATAATTGGGATTTATCGCCATTGAAAATACCGATTGCCGATGCTGCAAGACGGGTGTTTTCTTTTCCTGAATTAAGGGGCACAACTACATTCAAAGGCTTACCCGGCTTAATGGCCGATGTATTGCCAGACAAATACGGTAACAGCCTGATCAATGCATGGCTTTCAAGAAATGGCCGTCCTGCCGATAGTATGAACCCGGTAGAACTCCTTTGCTTCATTGGCAAAAGAGGTATGGGAGCATTAGAGTTTGAACCTGTTGTGCCTAAAACAAATAATGATGCTACCAAAATTGAGTTAGACAGTTTGATACATATTGCACAGGAAATACTCTCCGGCAGACAGGATTTTAATACCAATCTTTCCGGCGATGAAGCAAAAGCATTGAGTGATATTTTAAAGATTGGTTCTTCTGCCGGTGGCGCAAGGGCTAAAGCTGTGATAGTATTTAACCCTGATACAAAAGAAATATGTTCCGGTCAGGCTGATGCACCAAAAGGGTTCACCCATTGGCTGCTGAAATTTGACGGGGTTGCCGACCAGCAATTAGGTACTTCATCCGGTTATGGCAGGGTTGAAATGGCTTATCACCTGATGGCAAAAGAAGCCGAAATAGAAATGACAGAATGCAGGTTGCTGGAAGAAAACGGCAGGGCTCATTTTATGACCCGGCGTTTCGACAGGGAACACGGTAAAGGTAAACTGCATGTACAAAGTTTTTGTGCCATTGCTCATTATGATTTTAACGAGGTGACAGCGTTTAGCTATGAACAATTATTTGAAACCATGCGTAGTATGTTATTGCGATATACAGATGCCGAACAGTTATACAGAAGAATGGTATTTAATGTAATGGCAAGGAATTGCGATGATCATACTAAAAACTTTTCGTTCATTATGGACAAAACCGGCCAATGGAAACTGGCTCCGGCTTTTGATGTTTGCCATTCCTACCGACCGGGTAGCACATGGGTGAGCCAGCACTCTTTAAGTATAAATGGTAAGCGGCAAAATATTACACGTGATGATTTAGTGGGGGTTGCCAAAAAAATGAACATCAAAAAAGCAGATACAATCATTAATCAGGTTAATGCTGTTGTAAGCAGATGGAATGATTTTGCAGAACAAACAAACGTGAAGGCAGATTTGCGGGATGCTGTGGGTAAAACGTTGTTACATTTATAAATGGTACCGGGGCCTACAACTAAACACTGTTCAGATCGGCCTTCATAATCATGTACATCTGTTTAAAAAAGCTAATTAACTTGTTCGATATAAGTCCTTTGGGGGACCACCAATCCTTGGTAGTAATGACGATAAGCATAACAGGCGTTTTGCAAGCTGTATTTAACAGGCGTAAAATACAATGTGCCTGCCTGGGTGCCGTGTTTAATTTGCCCATGAGCACGATCACCATTATAGAGGATGGACTGATGATAGCCATGAGTGAGGTAATGCTGATAATGATGTTATAAGTCAACAAAGACAGATGTGTAAAACATTCAGAATTGTGTAACAATGTTGGTTAAAATAGTTATATTTTTGTATTCACGTTAGTAATGAAAAAAATCATCGTAGCCATATTAGCCCTGTTATACATCACCACTTCCACTGGTGCTACTATACATATGCATTATTGCATGGGCAAGCTGGCTGATTGGGGCATTGGGCATAATGACTCCAAAACCTGTGGCAATTGCGGCATGGATAAAAGTGAAGAAAAAGACAATGGCTGCTGCAAAGATGAACAAAAACAGATTAAATTAGAAACTGATCACCAGAAAGCCAGGTTAATAGAGTTTACAAATATCATAGCCGCCCCGGCTATAATTACTACAGTTCCTGATTTTAATTTTCAGCCATTCTTACTAATTACAGAAAGCTATTCCACCTGCCATGTACCCCCGGATATTGGGGACATAAAGCTGCATGTTCTCCATTGCGTTTTCCTGATATGATTTATTGATTGTAAATGATGTGCCGGCACTTTACTGTGTATCGGCTATTAGTGCATCCGTGTACGGGACTATTTATTAATCATAAAATCGAATACAAAAATGAAATCACTTATTTTATTGATAGCCGTTGCATTACTGTCAGCTTCTGTATCCCAGGCACAAATTAAAAATGCCAAAACAGAAATTGTAAAAGTGTATGGCAATTGCGGTATGTGCAAAACTACCATCGAAAAAGCCGGCAGCAAAAAAAAATTGTATAAAACAGACTGGAACGAGGATACTAAAATGGCCAGCATTACTTATGATACTAAGAAATCAGGTATTGATGAGGTATTGAAAAGTATAGCACTCTCCGGCTATGATAATGTAAACTACCTGGCTCCTAATGATGCGTATAACAATCTGCATGGTTGCTGCAAATACGACAGGGAGAAGAAAGCAGTAGTAAAAACTAATGCGAAATTGATGGCCGATGAAGCGGCGCCAATACCAAATCACGGTAACCATACGCAGGGGAATAAAGCGATGGATATGCAGGAAGCCAGTCAGTTAAAGGCAGTTTATGATAACTATTTTGCCCTGAAAGATGCTCTGGTAAAAACTGATGGAACAACGGCTTCGGCAAAAGGGACAGCCCTTCTAACTGCATTAAATGCTGTTGAAATGGGAAAACTCAAACCGGAAGAACATGGCGTGTGGATGAAGATTGAAAACAGCCTGAAGACTGATGCACAAAAAATTAAAGAAAACAAAGACACCGAAAATCAGCGGGAGCATTTTATGTCGCTTTCTAAAAATATGTATGAACTGGTAAAAGCATCAAAACCTGCCGGAACAGTTTACTATCAGTATTGCCCCATGGCGAATGATGGTAAAGGCGCTAACTGGCTGAGTAAAGAAAGTGCAATTAAAAATCCTTACTACGGTTCTCAAATGCTTTCCTGTGGTAAAACTGTAGAAACTATTAAACAATAAAAAATTAGCATCATGAAAAAAATACTTATTGGTTCAATTATCCTATTTGCTTCTTTTATAGCAAATGCACAAATCACCAAAGCAGAATTAACAGCTACTGGCCTTACCTGCTCCATGTGTTCTAAAGCTACTTATAAACAATTAATCTCTTTACCGGAAGTTGAAAAGGTAGAAACTGATTTGAATAAAACGACTTTCATACTCCATTTTAAAAATGGAAGTACCGTAAACCCCGGCGATCTCAAAAAGAAAGTAGAGGCTGCGGGGTTTTCTGTTGGTGAATTAGTACTTGTTTTCAATATTAATAATCAGAAAGCTGAAAATAATACTTCATTTACGCAGGATAACATCACCTACACATTTATGGATACCAAACCTGGCGTTTTATCAGGAGAAGTAAAAGTAAAAATTTTGGATAAAGGATTCGTTGTTGAAAAGGAGTATAAGAAACTTTTAAAGATGTCGAAGCAGTATCCTGGTTATGCAAAAGCAAACAATAATTCATATCACATCAAAACACTGTAATATGAAGAAATTGTTTTTTGTAATGGCTGTTTTTGTTTCATCGGCTGCTTCTGCCCAGGAGTTGTTTGTATTTACTGAGCCTGCCAGCAATATGCCTGCAAAATCATTAGGCATAAGAGATATGAATGCTTTTATGTTTGAAAAAGATGGCAAACTTAATTACCATAATATGCCGGAGCTGATGTGGGGTATCAATAAAAAATGGATGGTGCATGTGCAGGGCTTTATCAGTAACCGGCAGGAAGGTGGATTGAAAGTAGAAGGCGGCAGCTTTTATGCCAAGTATCGTTTCCTGAGTAAAGATGCTATACAAAGCCATTTGCGAATGGCGGTGTACGGAAGATACAGCATCAACAATGCTGATATACACCAGGAGGAGATTGAAACTATGGGTCACAATACCGGTTACGAAACGGGTTTAATTGTTACGCAATTATTACACAAGGTGGCTATCAGTGGTTCACTTAGTTATGAAAGGGCATTAGATAATAAACCGGACTACAAGTTTCCAACGGGTGAAAGCAATAGTGCCACCAACTACACTTTATCAGTAGGGAAATTGATGCTACCAAAAGTTTATAAAGATTACAAACAAACCAATGTGAACCTGATGCTGGAACTGCTGGGCCAGCGGTTAAATGAGAATGGCAGATCCTATCTCGACATTGCCCCATCTATACAATTCATCATCAACAGCCAGGCAAGGGTAGAAATTGCATACCGGCAGCAATTGTATTCTACAATGAAACGTACAGCACCCAACGGCATCGTATTAAAATTTGAGTACACTTTTTTTAATGTTTTTAATTAATTATAAAATGAAACAGCTACTGACAATTATCTTAATGGGATTTTCAACCTGCCTTTTCTCACAGGAGAAAGTAAGTTTTTTAACGCCGCCCCCAAGCCCTGAAGCATCATTTACGCAACAGTTGGTAAATGGAGAAATAACAATTACCTATAGCCGGCCATTAGCAAGAGGAAGAAAGATATTTGGCGGGCTGGTTCCTTTTGACAGCCTTTGGCGAACGGGTGCAAGTGGGGCTACCACTGTTCATTTAACGGAAGAAATGATAATAGGTGATAAAACCATCAATGCAGGTAAATATGCATTGTTTACTATACCCGGTGAAAAAGAATGGACTATTATCATAAATGCAGATACAACTTTGCACGGGGCTTCTGGATATGATAGTAAAAAAGATATACATCGCTTTAAAGTAAGATCAGAAAAAAGCCATTCTTTCTCAGAAGCATTTACTATTGACTTAAATGAAATAACCAATAAAGGCGGTGGCTTCCTTAATCTTAGCTGGGAAAATACATTGGTTAAAATACCACTCACAAGCCCGGTGGATGTAAAAGCGATGGCCGATATCAACTCGAGGCTGATAAATAATAAAGAGCAAAATGCGGTACTTTTTTACCAGGCAGCCAACTATTATTATTTAACCGGAAGGGATCTAAATCAAGCTGCTGCATGGGCAGCAGCAGCAGAAAAAGCTGATAAGGAAAATTTCAATTATCCAAACCTTTTGCAAAAAATACTGGCCGATCAAAAAGATTATAAAGCCGCAATTGATGCTGCAAAACGAGCAGTTGTATTGGGCGAAAAGAAGAATATGACCAATGCTGTGAAAGCATTGAAAAAACGGATTGTTGAATGGGAGAATAAATAAAACAGTTTTTTAAATTAATTCATCACCAACTAAATCTTTTAAAATGAAAAATGTAATTCTTGCTGTACTTGCAATGGTATTTGTACTTATTGCCTGCAATTCAAATACCGATAAATCAAAAGAAACAAAAACGGAAAAGGAAAGCACACCAGCAGAGCAAATGTATGCCTGCAAAATGCATCCTGAAGTAACCGGAAAAAAAGGCGATAAATGTCCTAAATGCGGTATGGAACTTTCTGTGCCGGTAAAAAACTCAGGATCATCTGCAGGTAACTCAGATACAACTTCAGTTGCCATGGTTATCCCTGCTGATTTTTCTATTAAACAAATTGTCAGCAATTATTTGAAATTAAAG
>JANOVD010000239.1:0-1980 GCA_031417255.1 Chitinophagaceae bacterium | reverse complement strand
GGGGGTTCATGTAGCGGAGGAAATACCAGCTGCTGCCTGCATAGCCGGGCATGGTGGAGGTTTCACGTTTGACCTCACCCCCAACCCCTCTCCAAGGGAGAGGGGAGTTTGAGTCTGCTTCTTCTGCAACAGTTTCTTTATTTAAGAGTGTCTGCTCAATTTCTTCCAGCACAGATTTTAAAGAATGGTTTACCTGGTAATTTGTAAACCTGATCATTGTAAAACCCACTTCTTTAAGCAAGTTTTCTCTTCCTGTGTCAAACAGTTTTTGTTCTTCATCATTATGATATTCACCATCAATTTCTACAATTAATCTTTTTTCCAGGCAAACAAAATCCGGTATATAACCGGCAACAGGATGCTGCCTTCTGAATTTATACCCGGCAATTTTTCTATCTCTAATTTCCTGCCAGATTATATCTTCTTCAACAGTAGCTTCTTTTCTGTTTTGTTTTGCAAATGCAATTGTCTTCTTCCATTCTTCTGTAGAACTGTTTATGTATCCGGGAGCTTTGGTCCCCCTCTCCTTTGGAGAGGGGTTAGGGGTGAGGTCAACCCAATCTTTAATATTCGCCAGCGGCCCTTCCCCTTCCGGCCCCGGGCCATATTTATCTACATGCGGCAATTCCAACGGCAGTTCTTCGGCATCCAAAGGAATGGCAATACCATCGCTCCAGATGATTGGAAAAGGTTCGCCCCAATATCTTTGCCTGCTAAAACCTGCATCACGCATGCGGTAATTCACTTTGCGTTTTCCAATAACGAGTTCTTCAATTTTATTTGTCGCAACGCCAATCGCATCCTTCATCAGCAAGCCATTTAAAAAACCAGAGTTTTCTAAAACTGCATCTTTGGTTGGGTTAGCCTCTTCGCCATTAAAATGATTCCCGATGATATTGGTGATGTGAATATTAAAATGTTTTGCAAAAGCATAATCTCTTTGATCGCCGCAAGGCACAGCCATGATGGCACCGGTTCCATATCCTGCCAAAACATATTCTGCTATCCAGATGGGAATCTCTCTGCCATCAAAAGGATTTATAGCATAAGCCCCTGTAAAACAGCCGGTAATTGTTTTAGCTTCGGCCAGGCGTTCCCTTTCGCTACGGCTTTTTACATAAGCCATGTATTCATCTACTGCATTTTTTTGCCCGGCAGATACTATTTCTTTTACCATCTCATGCTCAGGCGCCAAAACAAGAAAATCTGCTCCAAAAATTGTATCAGGTCTTGTAGTATAAACTGTGAGTGGTGAGTAGTGAGTGGTGAGTGGTGAGCTTTCTGTTGCACCAGTACTCACGTCTGACGACTCACGTCTCACAATATTAAAATCCATCTCCGCTCCTTCACTCTTCCCGATCCAATTCTTCTGCATTTCTTTCATGCTGTCGCTGAAATCTACCGTTTCCAATCCATCCAGCAAACGATCGGCATAAGAAGTTATCCGCAAATACCATTGGCGCATTTTCTTTTTTTCTACAGGGTGGCCTCCACGTTCGCTTACGCCGTTCACCACTTCATCATTGGCAAGCACAGTTCCCAAAGCTTCGCACCAGTTTACTTCGCCGTATTTACTGAAAGCCAGGCGGCGGTTCATTAAAATTTCTTCCTGCTGTTGTTTTGTAAATCCATTCCATTCATCTGCAGTAAAATGTTTGCCGGGTATTGGCCCGCCCGTTTTAGGCATGGCGCCTTTTGTTTCGTATTTTTTTACCAGTAACGAAATGGGTAACGCTTTTTTTTCTGTGTTGCAGAAATAGCTGTTGTACAGTTGCAGAAATATCCACTGGGTCCATTTATAAAATTTAGGGTCGCTGGTGCGTACTTCCCTGTCCCAATCGTAACAAAAACCAATTTTATCCAACTGCGATTTAAAAGTAGCAATATTTTTTTCGGTGGTTGTTGCCGGATGCTGGCCGGTTTCCAAAGCATACTGCTCGGCAGGTAAACCAAAACTGTCGAAACCCATCGGATGTAAAA
>JANOVD010000238.1:0-2035 GCA_031417255.1 Chitinophagaceae bacterium | reverse complement strand
GTTTGAGGTATGTTTCAGGAACTTTTTCGATGAGTTCAATTAAATCAAAAGTCCAGATAATCTTATCTTCTTTTTCTTAGCAACGTCTCTCCCAGAGCTATGTGTGTAAGCTGAGGACGTTGCGTTATGCCCCGATGTTTGCGATTCACTTTTTTTAAATACGCAACGTCCTCAGCCCATGCACAGGCCCGTGGAGAGACATTGCTGCGAATAAGGCCGAATCAATGGAAGATTTACGGATAGCTGTAAAAGATGCAGTACATTGTCATTTTGATGATGATAATAAAGAATAACCCGTCTGTACATTGTAAAAGAAGAAGTGATGGCCTCATGAGCATACCAGGGGGCTGTAATACCTCAGATTTAGTAATGACCTTTACAACTGATGATTACAATTTCTTTATCCTCCACTTTATAAATCAGCCGGTGCTCCTCATTGATCCTTCTGCTCCAGTATCCTTTATAAATATTTTTTAAGGGCTCAGGTTTTCCAATCCCTGTAAATGAGTTATCAGTTACAGCATTAACCAAATCAAAAATCCTGTTTAAAATTTTCCTGTCGTTCAGTAACCAAAATTGCATATCAACCCATGCTTTTGGCTGGATATTAATTATTCTTTTTGGCACCATTTACCAATTGTTTAAAATCTTTTACAGAAATTTTAAGGCCTTTTGAACTGCCATTTTCATAAGCTTCAATGGCAGCATCAATGGCAGCTTTGGAATTTAAGGCGACCGGTTTGTTTGTGGTTATATTTAAATTAAGAAGCCTGGCTAATTTACTGATAACATTTACCTGCTCTTTACTGGCATTATTGATTATGATGGTACTCATACATTTATTTTTCTTATGTAAAGATACATTTTTATAAGAAATCCGGTACATGGGTGCTATAAATATTTTAGCTGCAGCAAAGAAAAACAAATGACCTGCGCTTAAAAGCAATAACTGAAATTAAAGTCTTAACCATTTCAGAATTATAGCCGTATCAAAGTGCCCCAACAACCTGTTTGGTTGTATGAAAACCTGATAAGCTGTACCGTTCATAACCCAAACAGTACCTACATTAATTACCCATTTGTGGATAAAGGCCCGGCGAGTGACGTTGCCGGGACGGATTCCCAACTCCCAACTCCCAACCCCTTTTGCAAAGCTTTATTGTACTATCACATGTGCTTTGTGTTTTTCAAGAGAATGAATTTGCTCCAGAAAGGTTGATACGAAATTTTTCAATTCGCTGATATCTGCTGAGGTTCTGTCGAATATTACTATTGCAATTGCAAACTTAATAAGATTTTGCTGGTACTGAAGATTTTTATCAATGGTAAGCAGCATGTCAAAACCATTTTCTACGCATAATGCCATTAGTTTCCCATTCTTAATTCCACTCCAACCCATTTCACGAACTGTTGAAACTTCATGAGGAAGCAATTGGGGCTTTAGATGCTTAGTAACGCACTCATCAAGCAATATTTTCATGTAAAATATTTGAAGAAGATTCGATGAGTTTTTGTGATACTTCTAATACCCGTAATACTTGTTCACGGCTTACGCTCTCAAAATCATCAAGAAAATAGTCAATAGAATGCCCGGCCTCTAAATAATCAAAAAGATTCTTTATTGGCACCCTGGTTCCATTAAAAACAGGCGTTCCGCCAAGAATTTCAGGGTCGATATTGATAACCTGTGCAACCATGGTATAAAGCTACAAAAAAATAATCATTTGAGGAGTAAACCCCCAACTCCCAACAGGGCACACGCATTAAAACATATCAATAGTCGTTTGTTTGTAAGAGCAATAGAACACGGATGACACTGACGAAACGGATGATGCTTCGACAGGCTCAGCACAGATTTTTTTCTGTTTTGCAGAAAATTTTGGATTTTTTGAACCTTCCTATGTCCGGCGAAGCCGGATAATCAGTGTTCATCTAAATTTATAATCGGTGAGTTGAATCAAGTTTATCTCCTAATCAAAAAAAATCCTGTAAATCCCTCTAATCCATGTCATCCGTGTGCTTGTATTTGTTTTTT
>JANOVD010000237.1:0-5087 GCA_031417255.1 Chitinophagaceae bacterium | reverse complement strand
CTTATAAGATATGAAAGCAAAAATCATCGTTTTGTTTACGCTTACTTCTGTAATCGTAACATTTAATGCGTTAATTAAACAACAGGTATTTCATCATCCTGAGTTTGGAAAAACTTCTTCCCAATCTTCTTTTGGAATCAGTTCTGCTTATGCATATCCTCCGGCTGTTGGTATTTTAAGCAACTCAAAAAACTGTATGAGTTGTCATGCCGACAATGGCCCGTGGAAGGAAGAAAATAAATTGGTTATTGATATTGTGGACAAGGAAACAAAAAAATCTTTCAGGCAACCCGATGGCTCATTCCTGATTGAAGTAAAAAGGTGGGAACAAAAAACTGTACTGACAGTAATTGGACGAAAAAAAGAAAACGCTGTTGCTTCGCCCTATCGCAATGCCTGGCTTTATATTGATCCGCTAACTATTGGAACACAATCGCTTTCAAAATTTGCACCCGATTGGGATGTAAACCTTCCTATGTCCTGTCGTTTGGTTGGTGATAAACTTCCGGGTTATGAAGATTTCAACATCACAAGTTTACCCATGACCATTCAGCCATTGAGCAATGCAAAAGATGCAGTACTTCAACTGCAGGTAATGCTTACAAGGGGAGAGAGTGTAAAAGCTAATGCACAGGAAGGAATGCTTGGAAATTATTTTGAGAAAAAAGTAGTACTGCAGGTAAAATAAAATCATTACTGCTTATGGAGAATGTGATTACTTTAATAAGCTGTTTACTTTCTTGTACAATTTTTAAACATGACAAAACAGGTTCATTTAGGATTAAAAGAAAACTGGAAGCAGTTTACTTTGCTCGTTATCGTTAATGCTTTTGTTGGTGGCATGATCGGTTTAGAGCGGAGTATCTTGCCCCGTATTGCTGATGTAGAATTTCATATTGCTGCAAAAACAGCCATACTCTCTTTCATTATTGTATTTGGTATAGTAAAAGCATTTACCAATTATTATACGGGTGCATTGGCCAATAAATTTGGGAGAAAAAAATTATTAGTAGCAGGTTGGATAATTGCTATTCCCATTCCATTCATGCTCATGTTTGCACCTTCGTGGGGTTGGATCATTGCAGCCAATGTGCTCTTAGGTATCAACCAGGGTTTAACCTGGAGCAGTACTGTGGTAATGAAAATTGATTTGGTTGGTGAAAAGCAAAGAGGCTTTGCCATGGGGTTGAATGAATTTGCAGGATACATTGCTGTTGCAGTTATTGCATTTTTAACCGGCTGGATAGCCAGTGAATATGGTATCAGGCCGTATCCTTTTTATATTGGCATCGGGTTGGTTTTTTTAGGATTAGGGAGCAGTATTTTTTTTATAAAAGATACCAAACATCATGTTGCAAAAGAAATGATCAACAATACTATTCCAAAATTGAAAAATATATTTTGGGATACCACCTGGAAAAATAAAAACCTCGGATCGGTAACACAGGCCGGTTTAATCAATAACCTCAATGATGGTATGGCCTGGGGAATTTTTCCCATCCTGCTTGCAACAAAAGGATTCACTATTGCTGAGATCGGAATCATCACAGCTATCTATCCTGCCGTTTGGGGCATCGGCCAATTATTTACCGGGCGAATGGCTGATAAATTTTGTAAAAAAGATATGCTTTATGTGGGCATGTTTTTACAGGCCATTGCATTAATTGTTTTGGTGTGGGCTAATACCATGTTGCATTATGTAGTGCTGTCCTCCATCTTAGGCTGGGGTACTGCAATGGTGTATCCCACATTTCTGGCAACGGTAGCCGAAAATACAAATCCGCAGGACCGGGCAAAAAGCATTGGCATTTTCCGCCTGTGGCGGGATTTGGGTTATGCTATTGGTGCCATACTCACAGGAATTATTGCAGACTTAATAAGCATCCATGCAGCAATTTTTTTCATTGCTTTACTTACACTATCATCAGCCCTTATCATCCGGTACAGAATGAAATGCACAACTAATGGCTCACTTAAAATATGGGATTGGATAATCAATAAACATAAGCAACATGCCCGAACAGAAAATGCAAGATTGCTTTGCAATAGAAGATCTTCAACAGTTACTAAAACAATCGCCTGATCAATTTATCCTTGTTGATGTAAGAACTCCGGAAGAATATGCAGCGAAACATATTCCTGTAGCAATCAATATTCCTTTAAGTGAATTAGATATTCGTTCAAATGAATTATCAAAACAGTCCTTAATAATTACAGTCTGCGGTAAAGGTGGCGGCAGGTCGGCAGCGGCGGCAGAAAAATTACAACAGTGGGGCTTTACCAAAGCAATTTTTTTATGTGGTGGAACTTTTGGATGGTATGATGCAATAAAACTATAAAGCCGCCATTAAAACGTTTTTGCAACAGCAGTACTAAATTAAATACCCTGTTTCATTAAAATTGCCACATAACTCGTTATTTTTGCAAGCAATGAAATTATTATTCTTCATACTTGGTTGTTTTATGCTTTCACTGTCATGTATTCCATGCGGCGACAGCCGGGAATGTAATGTGAAGACAGAAATAAAAATTGCTGCTGCAGACAACCACGATCATGACAGCCACGATGAAGAAGCATGTACCCCATTTTGCAGTTGTGCCTGCTGCGCCGTACCGGTAAATTTTCAACAGGCATTTTATACTAAGTATCCTGCATTGAATTTTCAATCTTTTAATTTTCTCAACAATACCGGTCTGCCTTCTTATAACTTACATTCCATCTGGCAACCTCCCAGGCTCGGTTAACAACTTCCTTACATTTTAAGTAAGATTTTTTGCCTTTTGGCTGACTGTTAAGTTATGCCAAAAATCAACTGTAGATTTTATGTTGTTAACTTAATCAATACATTTTCATGCTCAATAAAATTATTCATTTCAGTATAAAAAACAAACTCATTATTGGTGTAATGACCATTACATTAATAATTTGGGGTTTATGGAGTGCATCAAAATTACCCGTTGATGCCCTGCCTGATGTAACTAATAACCAGGTGGTTGTTATAACACAAGCTCCTACTTTGGCAGCACAGGAGGTAGAACAGTTTATTACTTACCCGGTGGAAAGAGCACTCTCAAATGTTCAGGGTATTGAGGAGATGCGTTCCTTTTCCCGTTTTGGATTAAGTGTAATAACTGTAGTGTTCAAAGAAAACATGGACATTTATTTTGCCCGCCAACTTATTGCCGAAAAATTAAAAACCGCAGAAGAACAAATTCCCAAGGGCATGGGTACTCCCGAAATGGGACCGGTAACTACAGGCCTTGGTGAAATATACCAGTATGTTATTCATCCAAAAAAAGGAAGTGAACAAAAATATTCTGCCATGGATCTGCGTACCATGCAGGATTGGATTGTTGGCCGCCAGTTAACCGGTATTCCCGGTGTGGCCGAGGTTACAGGTTTTGGTGGTATCAGCAAGCAATATGAAGTGGCCGTAAACCCCGAAAGGTTAAAAGCCATGAATGTTACCATACCGGAAGTATTTACTGCGCTTGAAAAAAATAATGAAAATACCGGCGGTGCTTATATTGACAGAAAACCGAATGCTTATTTTATACGTGGTGTGGGCCTGGTAAAAACATTTGCCGATATTGAAAGTATTGTTATCAAAAAGCAAAGTGGCGTGCCGGTATTAATAAGGGATGTAGCTACGGTGCAATTTGGTTCGCCGCCACGGTACGGGGCTTTAACTTATAATGGCGAAAAAGAAGTAGTGGGTGGCATTGTGCTGATGACGAAAGGTGCCAACAGTGCATCTGTAGTGGAACTGGTAAAAGAAAGGATGGTAACTGTGCAAAAATCTTTACCGGAAGATGTGGAGATAGAAGCATTTTTAGACCGTACCAATTTAATTGACCGTGCCATCAATACTGTAAAAACAAACCTGATTGAAGGTGCATTGATTGTAATATTAATACTGGTTTTATTTTTAGGAAATTTAAGAGCAGGTTTAATTGTTGCCTCCGCCATTCCATTATCATTGTTATTTGCATTGGCGCTGATGAATTTATTTGGTGTTAGCGCCAACCTGATGAGCCTGGGTGCCATAGATTTTGGATTGATAGTAGATGGCGCTGTAATTATTGTAGAAGCAACATTGCATTACCTGGGTTTAAAAACAGTAACCGGAAAACTTTCGCAGCAGCAGATGGATGAAGCGGTGGAGGGCAGTGCAAAAAAAATGATGAATTCAGCAGCATTTGGTCAGATTATCATCCTCATTGTGTATTTACCCATTCTTTCATTACAGGGTGTTGAGGGAAAAATGTTCAGGCCAATGGCCGAAACAGTAGGCTTTGCAATACTGGGGGCATTAATCCTGTCGCTTACCTACATACCCATGATGAGTGCTTTGTTTCTTTCTAAAAATATTAAACACAAAAGAAATTTTTCCGACCGGATGATGGGCTTTTTTCAACGGGCATACACACCGCTTTTAAAAACTGCCATTAAAATAAAATACGCTGTGGTTGGTATTGCAGTTGCTTTATTAATTATATCGCTTGTTGTTTTTAAAAATATGGGTGGAGAGTTTATACCCACATTGGAAGAAGGTGATTATGCCATTGAATTTGTTTTACCGCAGGGTTCATCCATTTCGCAAACAACAGAAACAGTTATGATGGCAGAGCGGATGCTGATGAAATTTCCGGAAGTAAAAATGGTAGTTAGTAAAATCGGTGCCGCCGATATAGCTACGGATCCAATGCCAGTCAACAATGGCGACATAATGGTAATATTAAAACCTAAAAAGGAATGGAAAACCACCAAAGATTTTTATGAATTGTCAGATATAA
Organism: Chitinophagaceae bacterium; assembly: GCA_031417255.1. GTDB lineage: Bacteria > Bacteroidota > Bacteroidia > Chitinophagales > Chitinophagaceae > Ferruginibacter. The sequence continues at coordinate 290 of JANOVD010000237.1, read as the reverse complement.
TTAGAGATAAGCTTTCCACTATTCCAGGTGTAATTGCTGAACCAAGCCAACCTATACAAATGCGTTTTAATGAATTGATGACCGGCATACGGCAGGATGTTGCCATTAAAATATTTGGCGAAAATTTAGATACACTTGTTGCTTATGCCGATAAAGTAGCCGCAGTGATAGGCCCTATTAAAGGCATTACACAACCACAGGTATAAAGGGTGGATGGCATGCCGCAAATTACCATTGAATACGAAAGGTGAAAAATTGCGGGTTAAGGAATAAATATTGAATAGATAAAC
>JANOVD010000236.1:0-1753 GCA_031417255.1 Chitinophagaceae bacterium | reverse complement strand
CATCGTTTACTTTGAGTATAAAAATCCAATTTTTTGCAAAGCAAAAAAAATCCGTGTTCATCCGTCCAACCCGTGTCATCCGTGTGCTTATATTATTTCACCCATACAAATCGTCATAGAACTTTTTTTATTTGCCATGAATAATCTTTACATAACCCATTCAGAAATTTATGAAATGATGTACCAGACTTTCATCAATTATGATGAGGAGTATGTGTACTACAACGATAAATTAAAAAAATATAATGCAGGGTCGGTATTTGAATTGGGTTGTGGTACCGGTAACCTGGCTAACCGGTTTATAACAAACGGGTTTAATTATACCGGGCTTGATTTAAACAAGGCGATGCTTGATATAGCAGAAAGAAAAACCCCCGAAGCAGAGTTTATGGAAGCAGATATGAGAATTTTTACGTTGCCCGAAAAAAAACAAGCCTGTATTATTGCTGCAAGAACAATAAGCTACCTGATGACCTATAATGATGTAATGATGCATTTCATTCAATAAATAAAAACCTGCAAAGTGGCGGCATACTTTGTTTTGATAATATTGATGCGGCAAAATTTATCCCGGGCATTATAAACGGCAGGCAGATCATACACAAAGCTGAATTTGAAGGGAGAAAATTTCACCGGGAAAGTTATTGGTCGGTAAACGGCAGTCAGAGCTGGGCATTTAACTGGCACTCTGTTTACTTTGAAGAAGATGCAAAAGGCGAATTGAAAAAAATTGTTGAGGACAACTCTGTTGTACGATGTTTTACTAAGGATGACTTGTGTTTGTTTCTTGAGCTTTGTAATTTTACTGTGATGGAAATTGAAGAACGGCCATCTTATGCTTTTGATACTTTTGTAATTATTGCACAAAAAAACTCCTGAATATGGCAATGTATGATAATGAAAATACAGTGAGGGCTTCCTTTGATTTAAATTATATCAGCGAATACCTGATACAGGCACAATGGGCCGAGTTTATTGAATTGAAAAAAGTTATTACAGAAATTGCCGGCCGTAATAAAAGGCCCGTTACTATTCTTGATATTGGTGTTGGTAATGCCCGTATTCCCAAACATCTTTGTGGTATAAAAGATATTTGGGACAAAGTAGCTTTTTATGATGGCACTGATAATGCAATTGCCTGTGTTGAAATTTCGAACAGCGAAATTAAAAATCTCAACATCGGCGATAAAGCAACTGCTCATTATTTTGATGCATCTGACCTGGATAAATGGAATAAGAAATATGACATGGTGATAACCACCTGGTTTACGGCAGGTAATTTTTATCCGGATGATTTTCCTTTTGAGAGTTATAAAAGCAGCGGCAAAAAACTCGATCTGACAACCAATGAAAAATTTACCACTATTTTCCGCAATGCTTATAATCTTTTAAACCCCGGGGGCGAAGTGGTCATCGGGGCCTGTTATCAGGATAATAAGGCTACCAGGTTAAAACAGGAAGAATCGTACCATAAAATGGGAATGACGGTGATAACCGATGAGGCAGATTCTTTTACTGCTACAAAGGAAAGGTTCTGGAGCCAGCGGTTTACAAAAGAAAAAGTGTTCAACTATCTCAATTTTATACCACAGGAGAAATTTATTTTTACCCTTTTAGATACTTATGAGTATGCGATGCAGGTAAGGATCAGAAAATAACACCAGTAATTTTGTCCCACACGAAGACCACAAAGAAAGAAAAAAAAACTTTGTGTACTTTGTGCCTTTGTGGGATTTTTAATTTTAAAAATTGA
>JANOVD010000235.1:0-2594 GCA_031417255.1 Chitinophagaceae bacterium | reverse complement strand
GATATTTTATTTGCCATTGGCCCCGCAGGTACCGGCAAAACCTATACTGCTGTTGCTTTGGCGGTAAGGGCATTAAAAAACAAAACGGTTAAAAAAATAATTTTAACCAGGCCTGCCGTTGAGGCAGGAGAAAGTTTAGGTTTTTTGCCCGGCGATTTGAAAGAGAAAATTGATCCCTATTTACGCCCCTTGTATGATGCACTTGATGATATGATACCGGCTGATAAATTAGGTTATTACATGAGTACCCGTACCATTGAAATTGCACCGCTTGCTTACATGCGTGGCCGCACACTGGACAATGCTTTTATCATTCTGGATGAGGCACAAAACACCAACGACCTGCAGATAAAAATGTTTTTAACCAGGATTGGACCCAATGCAAAAGCCATCATCACCGGCGATCCAACACAAATTGATTTGCCTAAAAACCAATCGAGTGGTTTATTTAAAGCCACCCGCATTTTAAAAAATGTTGAAGGCATTGCCCAGATTGAACTGGATGAAGAAGATGTGGTAAGGCACCGGTTGGTTAAACAGATCATCAAAGCTTATAATAAAGATGATGTGAGAATTACAGAGCAAAAGAAGAATCCCTGAGTCTTACTAACCCTTTCTATATTTGGAGGTAGCCTGAAAAACTACCTCCATTTTTTTGCTTTTAACCAATGCTGTTTATCAAACAGTACTTTAACTTATTGCCTGCAAAAAAATAGTTTAAAACCGGTAAAATAAAATTATTTTTGAAGCCTTAACTTAAAACAATCAATAATGAAAAAAATTATTTTAGCCATTTGCATCATAACAGGCTTTGCCGCCTGCAATAATACCGATGCCGGCGCACCAACAGCTGCTGTAGATGGTATGTTTACCGCAATGAAAAACGGCAACCTCGTTGAAATGAAAAAATTTATTACCAAAGCTGATGTGAATATGATGGAAACTGCAGAAAAAATGATGAGCAGTGTAAATCCGGAAGCATTAGAAAAGATGAAGACAAAAATGACGGAAGAATTTAAGGAAAAAGCAAAGGATATTAAATACACGCTGAAGAACGAAAAAGTTGATGGCGACAAAGCAACCGTTGAGGCAGAAGTGGTTGAAAACGGAAAAACATCATCGCATAATTTACAACTGGTTAAAGAAGACGGAGCCTGGAAAATATCGCTGTCCAATCCGGGCAATGATATGTTCAACAGTATGAAAGGTAATTTAGGTGCTGAAAAAAGAGATATCAATGATGCCATTGAAAAACTAAAGAACATGCCGCCTGATTCGCTGAAAGCAATGATGGACTCTGTAAGCAGCATGCTGGAAAGACATTAATTAAATGATAAGTTATAAAAAAGCATCTGCACTAACCATGCGATGCTTTTTTTTTGCTTTAATGTAAAGATGTTTAACTTTAACCATGATTAAAAAATACCTGATCCTGTTCTTCCTTGCGGCAGTTGTAATATCCTGCAATACCAAAACAAAAAAAATACCGGTTACCGATGTGGAAGTGGCCACAGCCTTTATCCGAAATTTATTAGATAATAATTTTAAGGAAGCCGAACAATATCTTTTAAAAGACGAAACCAATAGCCAGATATTTGAACGCTTTAAAAAGCAATACAGCGAAAAAGATAAAGCCATACTTGCAAAATATAAGGAAGCCGATATTATAGTTAACGAAACCAGTTATGTAACCGACAGTGTTTTTATTTTTAATTACAGCAACAGTTACAGCCGGACTGAAAAAACCATTTTAAAATTGGTGAGGGTTGATAATAAATGGCAGGTTGATCTGAAATATACATTTTCAGGAAATTTATAAACAGCAGATGCTTAAAAATTTATTACTTGTTGGCTTTGGTGGCGCAATCGGTTCCATGCTGCGGTATGCAGCAACACTGTTGCTGAACTCAAAATATTTTCCCTATGCCACTTTAGCTGTAAATATTATTGGTAGTTTTATTATCGGCCTTGTATTTGCCCTGAGTATTAAGCATGAAGATTTTTTAAACAACTGGAAATTATTTCTGGCAACCGGCATCTGCGGTGGCTTTACCACTTTTGCTGCTTTTTCATTAGAGAATATGGGATTGTTACAAAGCGGAAAAATTTTATTGGCTGCAACCTATATTATTTTGAGTGTGCTCTTAGGGATTGCTGCTACTTTTTTTGGATACCAGTTAATACGTGAGTTGTGAGTAGTGAACCCTGAGACCCGAACTTTAATCACTAAACCTTCTAAACATTCTAAACAACTTTCAACAACTTTCAACTCTTAAACATGTTTGTACTACACCCCTGGCACGGCGCACATTACGGCGATAAAGCCCCACAGACAGTTAATGGCCTTATTGAAATACCGCAGGGCTCCCGAACAAAATATGAGATAGATAAAGAAACGGGTTTATTAAAATTAGACCGTATTATTTATTCATCTTTCCACTACCCTATTAATTATGGTTTTATACCCCAAACATTAGGGCTGGATGGCGATCCGCTTGATATATTAGTGATGTGCAGCGAAAGTATTCAGCCACTTTGCCTGGTAGAAGCCACCGTTATTGGCAATATGCAGATGATAGATACAGGTGTGGCAG
>JANOVD010000234.1:0-5994 GCA_031417255.1 Chitinophagaceae bacterium | reverse complement strand
GAACGGAATTTTCTTCGACCGTTGTTTTACACCTGCCTATGGCACTGCCCGTGGTGTGTGGGCCACCATTACCGGCATACCCGATGTGGCAAGCCCCAAAACTGCCAGCCGCAACCCCAATGCCGTTGATCAAAATACCATCATCAACAGTTTTAAAGGCTACGATAATTTTTATTTTTTAGGTGGAAGTGCCACATGGGCTAACATACGTGGCGTGTTAACCAACAACATCAACAACCTTAAACTGTACGAAGAAGATGATTATACCGCAAAGAAGATTGATGTTTGGGGTATCAGCGACAAGAATTTGTTTTTAGAAGCCAACAAGGTTTTAAAGCAACAAACAACAAAACCATTCTTTGCCATTATACAAACAGCAGATAATCACCGGCCTTATACCATACCTGCCGAAGACAGGGATGAATTTAAATTCGTTTCTTTTTCATCAGATTCTTTAAAACGTTTTGGATTTGAAAGCAATGAAGAGATGAATGCTTTCCGCTATACCGATTTTGGTTTTCAAAAATTTATGGAAGCGGCACAAAAAGAAAGCTATTTTATAAATACCATTTTTGTTTTTGTTGGCGATCATGGTATACGCTATACCGGCACGCTGGATTATTTTCCAAAAAGCTATACCGAACAGGGCCTTACCTGCGAGCATGTGCCTTTATTGTTTTACGCACCAGGTTTTTTAAAGCCACAAAGAATACCTGATGTTTCATCTCAGGTTGATATTTTGCCAACTATTGCATCGCTTGCGAAAATTCCTTACACAAACAATTCGCTGGGTAGAAATTTATTTGATACCGTATCTTCTGTTACAATCAATAACGAAAAGTTCGCTTTCATTATTGATCACGATGTAAAAACCATCGGCCTTGTCAGTAACAAATATTATTACCTTAAAAATTACAAAACCGGTAAAGTAGAATTTGTTTCCATGACGGGTAATGAGCCTGTTCCGGTAAATGCAGCAACAGACAGTATAAAAAACCACCTGCGCCAACTTACAGATGCTTATTACGAAACAGCAAAGTATTTGTTACTGAACAATAAAAAGAAGTAATAGGTTTGTTTTTGTCATTTCGACGATAGGAGAAATCTATTTTATTTACTACTCAGATGTCTCCTGACGTCGACATGACAGGTCATGTTGGAGTTAATTTTCAGACTGATCCACTTCAAGCTTATCTGTTATCCGTGTTCCTATCACCAGTTTTAGTATTTTCGCTTTCTTTGTTCGGGCTTAAGAAAAAAATTAACTATGCTTATCAGTTGGCGAGTTCCCAAAACTATACAATGGATAGTAAAACTATTCCTGATATACCTTTGCATATTTACTGCTTTCCGCATTGCAACTGTCATTTGTTTTAAACCTAAATCAACCGGAGTATTTGATCTTATCCCTTCATTTTGGTTGGGTTTAAAATACGACCTGCGCTGGATCGCTATCATCCTGTTACCCATTGCAGTATTCTCTTTATATCCCCGCCTGTCGCCATTTTACAGCAACAGAAGCAAAAAAAGATGGACTGCATACCTGGGGCTGGTTACTTTACTGGTCTTGTTTTTTTACGGCGCCGATTTTGGCCAGTTTGCTTACATTAATGCAAGACTTAATGCCGATGCATTGATATTTGCCGAAGACCCAAGGGAAAGTTTACAAATGGTTTGGCAAAGTTACCCGGTGGTTTGGATACTTTTTGGACTTGCAGGTGCGGTGATAATGATGACCTGGATGTTTCGCAAAATGCATGTTGATGTAACAGAAAAAAATATCAACATACATAAATTTACCTACCGCCGCAGGTGGCATGCAGCTGCACTTTTATTACTGGGTTGGTTTGTTTATGGTTTTCTTACATTAAAACCACTTGATCTTTTCAGGGCCTTTAATTTAAATGATGAGTTTAAAAGTAACCTGGCTTTAAACCCTTTGCAGAATTTTTTTACAACACTCCGCTTCAGAAATCCGGATCATAACAGCAGGGCAAATGAATACTATGCTGATATGGCCCGTTTTTTACAGCTACAAAAAGATAACAGTTTTAAAAAAGGATACAGCCGGTTAATTCACCCCGGCAGTAAAGCGTTGGAAAGTGAGCCCAATGTTGTACTGGTTATTTGCGAAAGCTTCAGCATGTATAAAAGCAGCATGAGCGGCAACCCGCTAAACAGCACACCATACTTTAACCAGATGTGTAATGAGGGTATTTTTTTTGAACGATGCTTTACACCAAGCTTTGGCACGGCCCGTGGTGTTTTTGCAACCATCACCGGCATTCCTGATGTACAGCTTTCAAAATTTTCAACCCGAAATGAGGAAGCCGTTAATCAACGTACCATCATCAATGATTTTGACGGTTATGAAAAATATTATTTTATTGGTGGCCGAAGCCAGTTCAATAATTTTGCCGGGTTAATTAATAATATCAGCAATGTGCATCTTTACGAAGAAGGAAAGTACAAAGCGCCCAGTATAAATGTTTGGGGCATCAGCGATAAAAATTTATTTCTTGAGGCAAATGAAGTGCTTGCTAAAGAACAAAAACCTTTTTTTGCCATTATACAAACTGCCGATAATCACCGCCCTTTTAATATTCCTGCAGAAGACAATGATTTTGTTCGCCAACTAATACCGGATGAAGCATTACAAAAATACGGCTTCGAATCGCTTAAGGAATATCATGCATTTGCCTATACCGATTACTGCATTAAAAAATTTATGGAAGCAGCTAAAAATTCGCCCTGGTATGACAATACCATTTTTGTTTTTATCGGCGATCATGGTGTGGAGGGAAATGCATCTGCCATTTATCCAAAAGCCTGGACCCAACAAAGGCTTAGTGAAGAACATGTTCCTTTATTATTTTATGCACCGGCTTTGCTGGCTCCGCAAAAAAGGCCCGAAGCCGTTTCGCAGATAGATATTTTACCAACAGTGGCTGGTATGATACAACAACCCTATTTAAATTCTACGCTTGGCAGAGACTTGCTTGATTCAACAAAAAAAGAAAACGCAGCCTTTATTATTTATCATGCAGCGGGCTGGATAGGTGTGGTGAATGATGAATATTTTTTCAGAAAAAATATCCGTATCAAACAAAAAAACAGTGATCTGCAATTAGAAGAGATGGTACCTGTTAGAAACAATATACCGGCATTAAACAAACAACAACATGACTCTGTAAAAAAACATTTGTCGCAACTTACATCTGCCATGTACGAAACAGCCAGGTGGATGCTGATCAATAATAAAAACAAGTAGCTTAGGTGTCAGGCCACTACAAACAGATTTTAAATTTATGAAGTCTTTGTATTTTTTATACTCTTAAAGTTACAGGGTATTTGTAGTGGCCAGACACCTCATCAAACTTTTACCTTCTTCGCAATCATCACCATGCGTGGTGATTTTTTTACATCATAATTGCCAAATCCATAATCGCCAAACACTTCCTGAATCTGCATTCCCTGGTAAGCAAACATTTCTGTAAAATCGCCTAACGAAAACTTAGCTACTTTTTCGGTATAGATCAAAGGCTCCTGCATGGCTTCATCTTCAATAATGATCTTTTTATAAAAATGAGTCTCATCATACCATTTGGTGATAATAAAATTGATGCCTTCAATTTCTTTCTCTGATTGATGAACTAAATGATCTTCGGCATAATGTACATTTAAAAAATCCATCACAAAGATTCCGTTTTTCTTTACCGATTGTGCAATTGTTCGGATGGCATTATCATGCTCACGCCGGGTTTTAAAATAACCAAAGCTGGTAAAAAAATTAAAAGCGTAATCAAAATAATTTATCCGGAATGGCAGCCGCATATCGTGCTTGTAAAAATGAAGCATTTCTGTTTGCGATTGCAAAGCCTCATTAATACTGTCATCGCTCAAATCAATTCCTGTTACATCAAACCCTTTATTGGCTAACTGAATGGAATGCCGGCCTTTGCCACAGGCCACATCAAGCATGCTGCTGCCGGGCACCGGTTTTAAGTAATTGATCAGCTTATTAATAAAAGCTTCCGCTTCTTTATCATCCCTGTTAAAATACAGTTGATGATAGTAAGGAGAGTTAAACCAATCTTTAAACCAGGTCATTTGCATAAAACAAAGTTAACGGATTAGAGTTAAGTGTTTTGAGTTTTGAGTTTTGAGTTTTGAGTTTTTTAAAATAATAGCAGCCTGTGTTATAGCAGGTGTCCCAAACACAAAACCCAAAACACATAACTCCTAACTCTAAACAGTTTCTTATATTTGCAGTCCCTAAAAGATTTTGAATGGCACTGATAAAGAGTATTTCGGGCATACGCGGCACCATCGGCGGAAAGACCAATGATAACCTTACCCCTGTTGATATTGTGAAGTTTGCGGCAGCTTACGGAAGCTGGATATTACAACAAAGCAGCTCACAGAGTCCTGCGGACAATTCCAAAATAATTGTAGGCCGCGATGGAAGAATAAGCGGCCAAATGGTGAGCAATTTGGTGGTTAATACATTGCTTGGCCTTGGACTTGATGTGGTTGATCTTGGATTAAGCACTACGCCAACTGTTGAAATGGCCGTAACATTTGAAGAAGCTGCCGGTGGTATTATACTTACTGCCAGCCATAACCCAAAAGAATGGAATGCTTTAAAGCTGTTGAACAGCAAAGGCGAATTCATCAGCAGCGAAGAAGGCAAACTGATTTTAACCGCAGCCGAAAATGAAGATTTTAAATTTGCAACAATTGATAATCTGGGTACATACACAAAAGATGAAAATTTATTGCAAAAACATATTGATGCCGTTGTAAATTATGCATTGGTTGATGCATCAGCCATAAAAAAGAAAAATTTTAAAATTGTTATTGATGCCATAAACAGTACAGGTGCCATTGCAGTGCCCGCCCTTTTAAAACAATTGGGTGTAACAGAAATTGTGGTTTTAAATGAAGAAGTGAACGGCAATTTTGCACATAACCCCGAGCCCTTGCCAGAACATTTATCAGAGTTAAGCAGTGCCGTAGTTTCACAAAATGCACATCTTGGTATTGCAGTTGACCCCGATGTTGACCGGCTTTGTTTTGTTTGTGAAGATGGCAGCATGTTTGGCGAAGAATATACTTTGGTTGCTGTGGCAGATTATATATTGAGCAAGCGGAAGGGAAACACCGTCTCCAACATGTCATCAACCAAAGCATTAAAAGATGTAACCATAAAACATGGCGGCGAATATTTCCCGAGCATGGTTGGCGAAGTGAACGTGGTTAATAAAATGAAAGCAGTGAATGCAGTTATTGGCGGCGAAGGAAATGGCGGCATCATTGTTCCGGACCTGCATTACGGTCGTGATGCGTTGATAGGCATTGCACTTTTTTTAACACATCTTGCCAAAAGCAAAAAAACGACCAGGCAGTTACGCAGTACTTATCCTGATTATTTTATCAGCAAAAATAAAATTGATCTTACAAACGGTACCGATGTAAAAACTATTTTTGAAAATATTCAAGACCTGTATAAAAATCAACCGATAAATGACGAAGATGGTTTGAAAATAGAATTTGATAATGACTGGGTGCATTTACGAACCAGCAATACCGAACCCATCATTCGTATTTATGCCGAAAGTAATTTTGAAACAACAGCAGATAATATTGCAAAAAGATTGATGCAGGATATTGGGAAGATGATGTAGAAGACAACGCCCCCTCCGTCTCCGCCAGCTGGCGGAGGAACTTTAGAGCAGCTCATTTTAGAATAGAAATTCATAATTTTAAGAGTGGTAATTTAAAATAGTATAGTATGAGTAATGAGAAGAATACTTCAACCAGTGAAGTACAAAAAGCTCCTTCAGGGGTTGGGGTTGCCCGTATCTATTTCGACAACGCCGCCACCACAGCACTTGATCCACAGGTGCTGGAAGCCATGATGCCGTACCTGACCGAAAAGTTTGGTAACCCTTCTTCCATTTATTCTTATGGCAGAGAAACAAGAATGGCCAT
>JANOVD010000233.1:0-14975 GCA_031417255.1 Chitinophagaceae bacterium | reverse complement strand
CGCCTTTTATCAGCCATAAAAAATCGAGGTGCTTAAACTCAGGCAATAAATACTCACCATCGTGTTGGTTGTTGTATAAATAATGTGTGAGGCTGATGGCTGGCACCGCATATTCATAAATGCTGAAAAAATATTTACGTTGCTTTTTGGTAAGCTGTATCTCAATATCATTATTAACCCTGAAACCGAGGCCCAGCAGTTGGTTTAGCTGCCAGCCAAACTGGTAATCTTTAATTGGCGCAACAATACCCAACAACAAAGAGTCTTCAAAAAACTCTTCGGCCAATGCCTCGTTATCAATTTTTAATTTCATACCCCTATCCCCTAAAGGGGGATTTGATTAAGTTAAAAAAATTAAGTCCACAATCGATGCCTGATCTTAATCAATCTTATCAGCATAGCATTATCTTCTTTGTATTGTTTGTCATCGGCCGATATAATTGCAGATTTATTTTCTTTTTTTAAACGTCTCTTCCACCATTTATATAAAAACTTCAACTCTGCTTTTTCTTTTATCACTTTTTTTGAATGTTTCCAATCAAATATTTTATTAGAGAGTAAATTTTCATTTTCTATACAATCAGTCAATAACTGAAAACAGGCGTGTAATATTATTTCATCGTTATCGCACCAACCTTTGTGTAGGCTTTCAATTTTTAATTTATTACCAGGCTTCATATTTAAACTATTATTTCAAATACAATAAAAATAAATTTAGAATTGTACAATTAAAAACTCAAATTCTCCTTTAAGTATGTGGTTTAAAAAACTATATCAAACACAATCTCCTCTCCTCCCCTTTTTACTGTAACTTTAATTGCATCTCCTTTTTTAAATTTACCCAATACCTGCATATAAGCCTGCACATCGGTAATTTTATAATCGCCTATTTGCACAATTACATCACCGGTTTTTAAACCTGCTTTAGCTGCAGCCTTTCCTTCGCTGATGCCATCTGCCCTTACACCAGCACCACTGAAAGTATAATCTGGCATAATGCCCATACTCACACTAAAACTTCTTTTGCCCATTTGTTGTGCTTCCCTGGTTTTGGTAAAAGCAAGTTTGCCTTTATCGTTTGTTTTTTCAATAACGCCATAAATGTATTTCAGCAACATCAGCTGGCCATTGTAATTAATTTTATCTGCATCATCGCTTGGCTTATGATAATCGCCATGTGCACCGGTAAAGAAAAATAAAACCGGAATATCTTTTCTGTAAAAAGAAGTATGGTCGCTGGGGCCTGTGCCGCTGCTGTCGAAATTTATTTTTAAATATTTGTCAGTGGGTAAAAGCTGCTGTCCCCAAACGGGTGATGTACCATAACCTCCAATGGTTAATCCACGTGTACTGTCATTAAGCCTCCCAATCATATCCATATTGATCATATAGTTGGCTTTGGTAAAATCTATAGTGGGATTTTCGGTATAATATTTACTGCCGTAAAGTCCCAGCTCTTCGCCCGAAAAAGCAATGAACAGGTAATTGTTATTTTTAAGTTTTGCGCTTTTTAATTTTTTGCCCAGCTCTATCAAAGCTGCGGTGCCGCTGGCATTATCATCGGCACCATTGTGAATTTGCGGCGTACTTCCTGTAAATAATGAATTATGATCTTCGCCATAACCCAGGTGATCGTAATGGGCGCCCAATATAATGGTATTGGTAGCGCCGTTATCTATATACCCGACTATATTATGTCCAATTCTTTTTTTATCGCTGATGGAAATCTCCAGTTTAAAATCTGCAAAACTTGTTTCATCACTTAAAAATTTTGTCTTTATTTCTTTGCTGATATAAAGAACCGGAATTTTAGTTTTTTCTGCTTTTGATTTCGGATCAAATTTCAGGTTATCCTTTATTTCGGAACTGTTATAGATCAATAATGCCCCTGCACCTTTTGTGGCTACGGCATTTACTTTTTTTACAATCGCATCTTCCAGGTCAAAATGCGGATTGGATTTGTTTGTTTCAAGGGTTTCCTTCAGGTCCCAAAACCATACCGATTCGCTTTCGGGCAAAGCCATAGCCGCCGATGATACTAATTTAGCATTGGCACTAAAAGTAAAAGGGAAATAATCTGTATTTAATCTGAGGATAAAACCATTGATCGTTAAATTGGTAGCCGGGTTTATTTCTTTGCCTTCGGGCACATCAAAAGCCTGTATAAAAGTTCCGTTATTTCCTTTGGCAATCAATCCGGCCTGTTCAAATTGTTTACTTATGTATTCGTAAGCCAGTTTTTCACCGGCCGATCCTGTTCTTCTGCCTTCCAGTTTATCATCAGCCAAAAAACCAATATGGGTTTGCAGGGCAGTTAAAACAAGTTTGTCGGCTTTTAATTGTGCTTTCTTGTTTTTTTGTGCCGAAACAACGGTTGACATAAGTAATAGCAACCAAAAAATGCATTTCATGTAAATCTGTTTGATGAAGTGCAACAAAGATAACTGAGTGAGGCGCTAATTGTGTAAGCAGAATGTAAAATTTAATCACAAAACCGTTAAATGAAAATTCCGCATTTATACTTCATCTTTCTTAAATCGTAACCAGGTAAAAGGGTTTACGGTTATTTTTGCAATCAAATAAAGTTTGGCAAAACACATAAACATAGCATTAGTAGGCAATCCCAACAGCGGAAAAAGCTCTCTGTTTAATTATTTAACCGGTTTAAATCAGCAGGTAGGTAATTTTCCGGGGGTTACTGTTGATAAAAAGCTGGGGCAAAGTAAGATCAACGCCTCCCTTTCGGCAACTATTATTGATTTGCCGGGCTCTTACAGTTTATATCCTAAACGAACCGATGAGTGGGTGGCCTATAAGGTTTTATTAAACCAGGATGAAACCATTAAACCCGATATGGTTTTATTAGTTGCCGATGCCAGTAATTTAAAACGCAATCTTTTATTCTGTTCTCAGATCATTGATCTTAATATTCCGGTTGTTGTGGCGCTTACCATGATGGACCTTGCCAAACGCAAAGGAACTCAGGTTGATATTTCGGGGCTTGAAAGAGAATTGGGTGTGCCTATTGTACCCATCAACCCAAGAAAAAATAAAGGGCTTGAGCAACTTAAAAAAGTTATTGAACAATCATCCGAAAATTTATACCAGCAACCTGCCCGTGATTTTATTGATAACCAGGCATTGGCCCAAAATGCCATTGCACAGGTAAAAGAACATTACCCACATATCAGTAATTATACAGCCATTCATTACCTCATCAACCACGAACATTTTTTGCCTGAAGATGAAATGCAGGATACGATTGAACAGATTGAGATCGATAATAAATTCAATCCTACCAAAACACAGGCCGAAGAAATTATGCAGCGGTATGGACGCATTAAACATATCATGCAACAAACGGTTGTTGAGGCCGATCCGTTACAAAAAGCTTTGTTTAATGAACGGCTTGATAATGTGTTGTTGCACCGCCGCTGGGGTTATCTTATTTTAATTGCTGTTTTGTTTTTGCTTTTTCAAAGTATTTTTTGGGTAGCCAAATATCCTATGGATGGTATTGAGTGGGTGTTTGGTGAGTTTGGCGGGTTTCTTGGCAATGCATTGCCGGTAACCTGGTGGAGCGACCTGTTGATCAATGGTGTGGTTGCAGGTCTTAGCGGCATCATAATATTTATTCCGCAGATCATGATATTGTTTGGGTTGATAACCATATTGGAAGACACGGGTTATATGGCACGTATCAGTTTCTTAACTGATAAACTAATGCGTAAGGTTGGACTTAACGGCAAGAGTGTAATGCCCATGATCAGCGGCTTTGCCTGTGCGGTACCGGCTATTATGAGCGCCAGGAATATTGAGAACAAAAAAGAACGCCTGCTTACTATTATGATAACGCCGCTGATGAGCTGCAGCGCCAGGCTTCCGGTGTACACCATTTTAATTGCACTGGTTATTCCATCAAAATTATATTTTGGTTTTTTAAGTTTACAGGGGCTGGTGATGATGGGCCTGTATTTAATGGGAACCGTAATGGCATTGGTTGTTGCCTGGGTAATGAAATGGTTTATTAAAAGTACCGAACGAAGTTTTTTTATTTTGGAATTACCAACTTACCGTGCGCCCAGGTGGAAGAATGCTTTAACCACCATGATTGAAAAGGCAAAAATATTTGTGTTTGATGCCGGTAAAGTAATTATGATGATAAGCCTGTTGCTTTGGGCACTGAGTACATATGGGCCTAAAGAAAAAATGGCAAATGTTACAGCTAAGTATGAAGCATTGATAAAAACTAATCCGCAACATGCAAATGAATTAAATAAACAACGAAAAACAGAATTACTGCAAAGCTCTTTTGCAGGTACATTGGGCCAGGCAATTGAACCCGCAATACGCCCATTGGGTTACGACTGGAAAATAGGCATTGCATTAATTACTTCTTTTGCTGCACGGGAAGTTTTTGTAGGTACCATGGCAACCTTATACAGTGTTGGTGAAGATGCCGACACAAATAACAGCACACTGCGTGAAAAAATGGCTGCTGCTGTAAGGCCCGATGGTACTAAAGTGTATAACCTGGCAACCGGTTTATCCTTATTGATATTTTATGTGCTTGCTATGCAATGTATGAGTACATTGGCGGTTGTAAAAAGAGAAACACGTAGCTGGAAATGGCCGATGATACAGTTGGTTTACATGACGGGGCTGGCGTATTTGATGAGTTGGGTTGTGTATAGGATTTTTATTTAAACAAATTAGCTAAGCGATTTTTTGGCAAAGAGTACAAAGGAGAAAAGGAGGAAAAGGGGGAAGAGAAAATGTATTCCTCTTTCAGCTCTTTTCCTCCTTTGTACTCTTAGCCAAATATCTTCCCTACCAGTCAACCGCATAAATAATTTTATTTTTTACCTGCGGATATAATTTACGGTACAACTCATTCAATACATCTTCTTTTCGTGGCTCGTTATAATAATTGTTGTTGATCAATGCCCAGTCGTTAGGGCTAAGAGCACGGCTGTCGCCGCTATAAGTCGCATGTTCTTCCTCCCAGCGATAATCTTCACTAAAAGTATTGTAGGTAATATTTTTATGTGTGGCAATATCAGTAATATTTATTTCCATATCGGCACGGGCAGTAAAAGATTGCTTTGCAATATTTATGGTAGCATACACAGTCTTGTAAATTATTCTGCCACTCGTATCACGGCCCACTTCCACCTGCTGACTTACATTACGGCTGTAACTGTAGGTTTGCGGCCTGGGTATATTCATATTTCTGAGTGTAAGGTTTACATCCCAGTCGGGTTGCACATTATCACGCCTGGCTTCCCAATCGGTATAAAAACGTGCAGGATAACGGGTGCTGTTTTTTCCGCCAAGTTCCCGTATCAGTGTTTGCTGAAAATATTCGTTGCTGTAATTATATCCTGAATTACCCCAGCCGGTATTAAAAAAATATGAATTATCCTGAACGGGGTTTATAACCACATTTACAATGGCATATTGATATGCCTCATCCATTTTTGCTTTGGCATCTTCATAACCTGGTACCAAGGCATCGGCCTTTTTAAAATAATTGTAAGCTCTTTTTGCATCATCACGGCCGGGCTTATTTAAAAAAACAGTTGCCTGCTCATAATAATCTTCGGCAGCCTGTTGTTTGGTTTCATAAATGTTTTGCTGATAGTTAATGGGTTTTACAACATTAAATGCTGCATCCACTTCGGTAATGGCATCATGCATATTTTGTAGAGTACGGTAGCCATTTATAATTTTATCCCAGCGGCCCAGTTCTTTAGAGCTGCTGTAACTGTTTATTTTTCTTAAATTTCTTTGCTGTGCTAAATTGTATAAAACGGGCAATGCGTTCAGGGCATTGGTATCGCTGCTGCGCTTTTTTAAAGTTTTAACCGCATCAAAAAGGGTATTATCATTATCACTGCGTGATAAGTAATCTTTGCTGGTTTTGCAACTTGCCAAAACAAACAGGCTGAGTATTGTGTAGAAAATGTATTTCATAATTATTTCCTCTTTATTAACAGACATAAAAACCTGTACAAAGTTACTATACCGCCAGACTGATATTAAAAGATTAACAGAATCAAAGCAGAGATCCATTTTAACGATCCGGGCCAGGTTTAGACCCAAAAACTGCATTAAATTCCACCATTTATACCCTAAATTAAGCCGTTCATCAAATCTGGCAAAGAATTTAAACCTTTTTTCAAATAATAAAACTCAGTGCAGGCATGGCTTTTATTGAATATTAGCTAACATTCAGCACCAGCTACTGTAAAAAAGAAGGTATTATGTGTTGCATAGTACTAAAATAATATTATCTTTGTGATGGAAAAGGGATAAAAGCAATAAAGCGAGGGCGGCAAACCGGTAAAAAGCCCAAACATAAACTTCGGTTCTTTTTCTAAAAAGTATAGCCATGAATAAATTATTTTTCGCAAAAGACTTTATTTCACCATCTTCTGCAGAAGGTGGCTGGGGGAAGTCAAAAAATTGAAGCCATGAACATAGATAACACAGCCAGTCAGATGCGTAAAGGGGTTCTGGAATTCTGCATCCTTTCGGTTATTAAACAGGGCGAGGCCTACCCTTCGGATATCATTGATAAAATGAAGGCGGCCAACCTGAACATATTTGAGGGTACATTATACCCCCTGCTGACCCGGCTTAAAAACGCTGCACTATTATCATATCGTTGGGAAGAAAGTACCAGCGGCCCACCACGTAAATACTTTTCGCTTACCGAAAAAGGCGCAGAGTTTTACAAGGAGCTTGAAACAACCTGGTTTGAGCTGGCCAATGCTGTAAAGGCATTGACAGAACAGGAACAGGCAGATATTAACAACAACTTCAACAACCCTCAACCTGCCTGACGGCAGGCAGGTAAAAAAAGTATAGCCATGTCCCGATAGACATCGGGATTGTTGCACCAAAACAACTAACGAAACGAAAAATTTAAAGCCATGAAACAAGTAATAAATATAAACTTCCAGGGACGGGTAGTTCCGATAGAAGTAACAGCATTTGATCTGCTGAAAAACTATACCGAAAGCCTGAACAGGCACTTTGCCAATGAAGAAGGCAAAGAAGAGATCATCAATGATATTGAAAGCCGCATTGGTGAGCTGTTTCAGGAAAGAATAACAAAGGGCGCCACCTGCATAACCGATGATGATGTAAAAGCCATCATTAAAAGCATGGGCAATCCCGAAGATTTTGAAGCCATGGATGATACGCAGTCAGCTCCTGCATCTTCATCTGCAAACCAGCAGCAATCAACCGGCAGCAGCACTGCCACCGGAAGTAAAAGACTATTTAGAAATGAAAATGATAAAGTGCTGGGCGGTGTGTGCAGCGGCCTCGCCAACTATTTTAATATTGATGTGGTAGTTACCCGTATCATTTTTGTGATCCTGTTATTTTCGGGTGTTGGTTTTTTAACCTATATCATTATGTGGATAGCGGTGCCCAGCAGCGCTAACGAGCAAATAGGCGGTACCCGAAAAAAACTGTTCAGAAACCCGGATGAAAAAATTGTTGCAGGCGTATGCAGTGGTATAGGAAATTATTTTGGTGTTAATCCATGGATACCAAGGGTTTTGTTCCTGCTGCCGTTTCTTTCTTTTCTTTCACGCTGGGGCCACTGGGGCGGTTTCTGGGATTTTGGAGATGTGATCCGTTTTACCTTCAGCCCTACATCTTTGATTGTGTATATTATCCTGTGGATTGTGATACCCGAGGCATTCACCACTTCCGAAAAATTAGAAATGAAAGGAGAAAAAGTGGATATGAATTCTATCAAAGCTTCAGTAATGGAAGAAATGAAGGGTGTTGGAAAGAAAGCTGAAAAATTTGGTAAAGAAGCCTCCGGCGTTATCAGCGAAAAAGCAAAAGATGTAGCAGGAGATGTGCAGCATTTTGCAAAACGCAACCGTGGCGGATTAGGAAATGTAATTGCCATGATTGTTAAAATATTTGCCTATTTTATTATTGGCTTTGTTGGATTGGTGTTGATCATAGGATTATTTCTATTGGCCATATTTTCTATTGGCTATTTTCCTTTAAAAGATTTTATTATTCACAATGATTATCAGAATGCGTTTGCATGGGGTACTTTGGTTTTCTTTATTGCAGTACCTATAATCGCAATTCTTACCTGGATCATCCGTAAAATTGCCAGGTCAAAAAGTAACAGCCGCATCCTTGGCTTTTCATTTGGCGCACTATGGGTTGTAGGCTGGGCATGCTTTATTCTGTTAATTTCATCTATCAGCCGCGACTTCAGGTACAACAGTAAAATCATGACCGAGCAGGAAATTGCGTTAACCAATCCAACAGTTAATAAACTGGAAATAACTTCACAATCACCATTAAGCAGGTACACCCGTAGCCGGTTTTTAAGGTTTGAACCTTTTGAAAATATACAGGAAGATACAGCCTATGTTAACAATGTTGATGTACGGATAGTAAAATCAACCAACGACAGTTTTAAAGTTACTGTTATAAAAATGGCTACCGGAAGGTCAAGAACAATTGCCGAGAACAATGCCGCACAGATACAATACAGTGGTGTACAA
Organism: Chitinophagaceae bacterium; assembly: GCA_031417255.1. Classification (GTDB taxonomy): domain Bacteria; phylum Bacteroidota; class Bacteroidia; order Chitinophagales; family Chitinophagaceae; genus Ferruginibacter. Next base: position 6,423 of record JANOVD010000233.1, on the reverse strand, counting down.
AACGACAGTGTTTTGCTGATGGATAAAGGAATTGCCATTAATAAAACAGATAAATTCCGTAACCAACGTGTAGTGTTTACGATTTATGTACCTGTTGGTAAAAGAATAAAAGTTGACAGAAGTATAAGCTGGTTCGATAATGTACATATAGGCAGGGATGATGAATGGTTTTATGATTCGGATGATAATGCAAGCGACTGGAAAACAGGTGTTGAATATATAATGAAAGCCGATGGGCGCCTGTACAATTTAAACGGAACACCCGCCAGCCGCAGATCGGGCAGAACGAAGATAAATATAAACAGCAATGGAGTTGAGGTGATTACTAACGAAGGCAATGATAACTATCGCTACAACGGAGAGCCTATGAATAAGATAGATTCTCTGAATATGAAACTGGAAAAGGAAAAACAAAAAGTAAAAGACTCATTGCAAAAGGCAAAGGAAAAAATTGAACAGCAGCTGGAAAAGATCGGCGGTGATAATATTGACCCAACTCCATTAAGTGCTCAGTTACCGGGTTACAGCCCAATGATGAATTTTTACTAAAGCATTATTAACCGGACTAAATAAATGAACATGAAAAAATATTTTATTGTTGCAGTTTCGGGAATTATGTTACTGGCTTTTTCATCTTGTTTTCATCACGGTCATGATTTTTCCATTACCATTTCAGATGATGAAAATGAATACGAAATGGATGCAGCATACAGTAAAAGACAGGCCCGTGCAATCAGGATTTATCTCAACGATCATTTACTGCATAACAATATTGTGTTGCATAAAAACAACTATGTTGATGAAGAAATAACCCTTGATGATAACACAACTTTTTATATTGATTCATACCCGGGCGAATTGAGAATTAAAATAGATAAACGGGAAAACTCAGAAGAATCCTGTGAAAGAGTAAAACAGATCTGCGAAGAACTGAAAGAAATTTTGGCAGAGAATTAAAAAAAACTAAAGATCGTTTCAATAGTTGAGTTGAAGTTGAAGCAAACAGGTCCCCCGATTTTTCGGGGGACTTTTTTTGAGGGACCTGACGGCTTCATTAGGGGTCAAGACGGCTTCAAGCCGTCAGACCCCTAATGACAGCTTTTTAATTTACATTTGCATCTGAAAAATTATTTACAACAAAATTGCTTTAATGAAAAATACACCTTTCACACAAAAACATATCGACCTGGGCGCTAAAATGGCTGAGTTTGCAGGATATAACATGCCCATCAGTTATTCAGGTATTAATGATGAACATGCAGCAGTGCGTAATTCGGCCGGCGTATTTGATGTAAGCCATATGGGTGAATTTATTTTAAAAGGAGAACATGCTTTGGATCTTATTCAAAGAACAACCAGCAATGATGCATCAAAATTAACAGATGGTAAAGCGCAATACAGTTGTTTAACCAATAATGATGGCGGCATTGTAGATGATTTGATCGTTTATTGCCTGGAAGAAAATAAAGCATACATGCTGGTGGTAAATGCCAGCAATATTGAAAAAGACTGGATCTGGATTCAGCAGTTTAATGATAAGGAAGTGGAGATGCATAATATTTCGGATAAAACCTGCCTGCTCGCCATACAGGGTCCCAATGCAACAAAAATTTTACAGCCGCTTACGGAAATGGATATCATGAACCTGAAGTATTACACATTTATTAAAGGAACATTTGCAGGTGTGGAAAATGTATTGGTAAGTGCAACGGGTTATACAGGTGCAGGAGGTGTTGAAATTTATTTTCCATGTGAATGGGAAGGAGAAAACAAAAGTAGTGATGCGGAAAAAATTTGGGATGCCATTTTTGAAGCCGGTAAAAAGGGAGGCATTAAACCCATTGGCCTGGGAGCAAGAGATACACTGCGTTTGGAAATGGGCTACTGTTTATACGGAAACGATATTGATGATACCACATCACCGCTGGAAGCCGGCCTGGGCTGGATAACAAAATTCACAAAGGCATTTACAAACAGCGCTTATTTTGAAAAACAAAAAGCTGAAGGGCTTACCAAAAAATTAGTTGGTTTTGAAATGCTTGAAAAAGGAATTGCACGGCACGATTATGAAATAAAAGATTTTGAAGGCGTTGTTATTGGTAAAGTAACATCTGGCACACAATCGCCAACATTAGGCAAGGCTATTGGCATGGGCTATGTTGATACAAAATATGCCACAGCCGACAGCGAAATTTTTATCAGCATTCGCAATACTTTAATTAAAGCAAAAGTTGTTAAAATGCCATTTGTTTAATTGATAATTAGTTAATGGATAATTGATAATGTTTTAGATGGCAGAGATTTCCATTAAATAAAACAGCATTTAGTTTAACAAATTATCCATTATCAATTAATTCATTATCCATTTGCTAACTATGCCAAAAATTCATCTAACATCATTTATTGCAGCACCAATCGAACGTGTTTTTGATTTAAGCCGAAGTATCAGCCTGCACCAGATATCAACAGCATCAACCAACGAAAAAGCAATAGCCGGTACAATGAACGGGTTGATAAACAAAAACGAAACCGTAACCTGGCAAGCCAAACATCTTTTTAAAACCAGGCGGTTTACTTCTAAAATTACGGAGATGCAAAGCCCCGATTTTTTTATTGATGAAATGATAAAAGGCGATTTTGTAAGCTTTCATCACCAACACCATTTTAAAGCCGCAGAAAACGGTACCATCGTGATCGATCTGATCAGTTTTGAAAGCCCTTATGGCGTAATTGGTAAAATTGCCAACAATCTTTTTCTTACGGCATACATCAAAAAGTTTTTGATAAAAAGAAACACTATGATTAAAGATTATGCAGAAACACAAAAGTGGAAAGCCATTTTGATGTAAATTTGAAAACAATGCAAACAGCAAAACCCGAACTATATACCTGCCTTTCTCCCGCACTTTTAAACCTGTATGAAGTTGATAAAAGCATTGTGGTGATCATTGATGTTTTAAGGGCCACATCTACCATTGCCACGGCTTTGTATAATGGTGCTAAATCAATCATCCCCGTTGATAGTGTTGCAGAATGCATCCGCATAGGTAAACAAATCGACAGTGTTACCGCCGGAGAAAGAGACGGACAAATTGCCGAAGGCCTGGAGTATGGTAACTCTCCCTTTGAATATCCCCGTGAATTTATTGAAGGAAAAACCCTGGTGCTTACCACCACAAACGGAACCCGTTTATTGCAAATGGCGCTTGATAAAAATGCTAAAGCAATCATCACAGGTTCTTTTCCAAATCTTTCAGCAGTATGCAATTTTTTACTGGCGCAAAAGCAACATGTTATTTTAGGCTGTGCCGCCTGGAAGAACAGGGTGAATATTGAGGACACGCTTTTTGCAGGAGCAGTTATCAACCGCATTGGAGCACATTTTTCCATAAACTGCGATTCTTCTCAAATGGCTGCAACCATGTATAACGATGCAAAGGCGGATATGTTTCAGTTCATGAAATTAAAAAACGCATCGCATTACCAGCGCCTCTCAGGCTATGGATTGGAGAAAGATATCAAATACTGCTTAACTGAAGATCTGGCCAACACTACTGTTGTATATGAGGACGGGAAACTGCTTGCAAAATAAACTTATTAGTATTCTTTTATTCATGGTTCCTTTATTATAAAATTCTTATTAATCTTTCAGTAACATTTCAACCCTCACTAATTTTTCGTTACTTTTGCAAATTGCCTTTTTCAGAAATCTGAAATCAAAAAATAGGCAATCTTAAATCCAGAATGGCATTACCGCACCTTATTAAATATGTTTACAACAATGGTTCTGATGAAGTGATCCGGCGTGGCAAAAAAATTCATGCCATGGGATTTGTTGAACTGGTTGAGCATGATCAGCTGATGGGCAGTGTCGTGTTCAGGGTAAAGGACGACAGCTATGCTACTTTTTATAAAGTATATATCCAAAAATATACCGATGCCAGATCCATGTCTTTGCGCTGTTCCTGTCCTTATAATTTAGGCGATATATGCAGGCACGAAGCTGCTGCATTAATTCGGCTGCAGGATATGGTTGATAAGAATATGCTGGGCAACACCAACATTCAATACAACCAGCGCCACACCGTTGCCAAAATGAAGCATATTGAATTGAAGATGATAAAACTCTTATCATCGCCTGGTATTTATGCCGAAGCCGAAAATATTTTACGCAGCACCAAAGCAAATATTTTAAAAGCTGCCGATGAACGTGTGGAGGCCGAATTGATCATTGATGGAGAAACTTTTCCGTTGGTGATTCAAAAAAACGACGAACGGAACTTTGATACATCCTGCAAATGCGGTGAAACAGAACATCCGCTGTGCGAACATAAAACTTTATTGTTTTTGCAGTTACTGGATGCTTATGGCACTAATTATTTTGACAGCATCCGCAACTGGGACAAAGAAAAAAACAAACTGCTCCAGATATATGGTTACAGCCTTGATGATGACCTGGAGAATAAGTTTGAATTTACATATAAAGAAGGCAAGCCGTTTTTAAAAGTGCTCGACAGTTCAATAAAAAGAGTGGCGGCCGGTATAGTAACAGCCAGTACTGCAGAGGCTTTTGTGGTGCCTGATATACCAACAGAAGTTGCAGAGGCAGAAATACAGCCAGTAAAAAAACTGGGTGTAGTTTTTAATTTTAATGCAACCATGTACCCTTATTTTAATGTAGATGCCGTGCAGGGTGAGGCTGCAGACAACAACTTAAAATATGTTGGTAAAATTGAAAAACTCGATCTTTCCAAATTTGTAAATACCGAACTGTTTAGCGAAGAAGATAAACAACTGCTGCAACAGGTACGTAAATTACAAAGCAGCGAAATAAATAAATACCTTGACCGTAACTCACCCTTCAGTGGTATCTGGGAAAATATTATTCACACCGATGGAGATGATTTACCCGAAGAAACAAAAGCGCTGATTGCAGAATACCTGCAACCAAAACTTAAAAAAGTATTTGAAGAACAGTCCTCCAATAATTTTATTTTTTGTCTGCCGCCTGCTAAACAGTTTACCACAGCCAACCTGGTAGAAACTGAATTAAGCGATCATTTTATTGCACCGGTTTTTAAAGTTCAGGCCGGCAACGGTCATTTTGAAATAGTTTGCACAGTTAAATTAAAGGGCGATACCATTCCGTTTGCCGAAAATAACTGCAACAGCAGCCTGGTTTATTTAAATGATGATGTGTTGTATCTCTGGCAAAAAGCCGAAGACGTTTTGCAGGCCGAAAAATTTCTGAAAGAAGGGAATATTCAGCTCAGCAAAGATAACTGGGCCGAAAAAATGAAGAAGGTAATTCTGCCGCTTACAAAGGAATACAAAGTGGAATTTGATAAGAGCCTGATCAGGGAAATTAAAAGCGGCGATCCCGAAGTAAAACTGCAGTTACAGGAAAAGGGCGACTATCTTGTGTTTCAGCCGGTATTTACCTACAAGGGCTTTGAAACCAAGGCAGCCGATAAAGAAAATATCATCATACCCGATGGCGATAAGATACTCATCATAGAACGTAACCTGGAGGCTGAAGAAGCTTTTCTGAAAAAATTAGAGAGCCTTCACTCTATGTTTGTAAGGCCCAATGATAAAAACAACCTGGTATTAAGAGGCGCCGATGTGTTACGCAATAACTGGTTCTTTTTATTTGTAGATGCCATGAAGGAAATGAAAGTGCCGGTATTTGGTTTTGAGGCGCTTCGTAATTTCCGGTTTAATACAGCCCGGCCAAACACGCATATACATGTAAGCAGCGGCCTCGATTGGTTTGATGCCAAAGTTGAAATTGAATTTGGCGAGCAAAGGGTTGGCATTGATGAAATAAAATCAGCCCTGGTAAACAAACAATCATTTGTTCAGTTAAGCGATGGTACTTTGGGCATACTGCCCGATGAATGGCTTAAAAGATATTCGTTGCTTTTTAAGGTGGGCGATGGCCGCAGCAACCAGTTGCGCTTATCAAAATACCACATGAGTGTTATTGATGAGTTGTATGAGAACAGGGACGAAAAAGAATTGAGTTTTGAACTGGATGAAAAATACGAGCGCTTGAAAGAATTTAAAAATATTCCAGAAACAGCAGCACCGGTTCATTTGCAAAGTATACTTCGCCCTTATCAAACATCGGGTTTTCAATGGCTCAACTATTTAAACGATGTAGGCTGGGGCGGCATTTTAGCCGATGATATGGGTTTGGGTAAAACAGTTCAGGCATTAAGTATGCTGCATCATTATAAAGAAATAAACGGGTCGTTGCTGGCATTGGTGGTTTGCCCAACAACATTGATATATAACTGGAGAAATGAAGTACAGAAATTTTCACCATCGTTAAGTTTTCACATACATCACGGCAGTGTTCGCAGCCGCAATGTTGATGAATTAAAAATACACAATATCATCATTACTACATACGGCACC
>JANOVD010000232.1:0-7838 GCA_031417255.1 Chitinophagaceae bacterium | reverse complement strand
CAGCCATATCGCTACGTTAATATTAACCTTCATCTTCCGTTATATGAAGGAACTGGTTGAGCAGGGTTATGTATTTATTGCACAGCCGCCACTATATCTTGTTAAAAAAGGAAAGGAACAGGCTTATGCCTGGAATGACGAGGAACGCAAAGCATTGATCAAATTATACGGACAGGGAAAAGATGAAAGTGTAAATACACAGCGTTACAAAGGTTTGGGAGAAATGAATGCCGAACAGCTTTGGGAAACCACTATGAACCCTGCAACACGTACCTTAAAACAAGTTACTATTGAAAGCTCTGCAGAAGCTGACCGTGTGTTCAGTATGTTGATGGGAGATGAGGTTCCGCCACGCCGTGAATTTATAGAAACACATGCCAAATATGCCAAAATTGACGTGTAAAAAAGGCCTTTTTCAAGCTAAAAACAACTTTTTTTTAAAATATTTATAATATATTTTACCACAATTTCAAGGGACTTTTTGCTCCCTTTTTATTATAAAAACAGCATAGCTTTTAATAGCTGCAGCATTTTACCTGGTTTGAGCTAAAGTATTGGCTGTTAAGACTTCCAAGCCATATTAAATCAGCATCAATACTGATTAGCTGTAAAAAACAAACGGCTTTACGTATAAATATTAAAAATCGGTATGGGGATAACCTTAGCTGTTTCAAGCTGATTTCAAGCTAAATCAAGTTGCCGGTTTTTGCAAAAACCAATATTTTTAGTAGCTTGTAACCAGTTCTTACGTAAGAACTCGCCTGCAGGCGAATTCCTACAACCATATTTACTAACCATAAATTCATTAAAATGTCAAACATGTTAACAGCCTATTGCATGAAAACAAAGGAAAAAAACGTTCCGATGCAGGATGCAGTAATAACTAAAACTTCCCGTGGCGGCTATATGGCCCAGGGCAACGACGGAAAAGGTAATAAAATGACCACCATGCTTAGCGAAGCCACGGCTTTAAAAGCTGTAGCTGATGGGGTAGCTAAAAAAGCCTGGTAAAGTTTAACCTGAAATTTATGTAGGCCGTTCCGCATTAGTGGGATGGCCTTTTTATTTATAGCCTGTTAATTAATCTGATGTATTAGATAAAAATATTAATTTTCAATATCAACCCTTTCACAACTCCCTGCTATGAAAAGAATTGCAATCATAATTTTCTTCCTGTTCCTTAATTGCACATTGCATGCACAGGATAAAATTGCTGCTTTTGGTAAAATTGATAAAGCCGACCTGGAAATGCAGGACTGCAGTTTTGACCCCGGAGCAGAGGCGGTGATTTTGCTGGACATAGGCGAAATTGAATTTAATTACATTAATAACACAGGCTGGGTATCAGAAAGCAGTTATCGCATGAGGATAAAAGTATTGAAAGAGAAGGCAACCAGGATGGGTGAAATAAAACTTTCGTATTATGCAAAAAATAGCCGGGAGGGTATATCAAATATCAGCGGCGTCTCGTACAATCTTGATGCAAACGGCAACATGGAGGAATCAAAACTGGAAATCAGAAACATTTATAATAAGGTAATTGACAAAGATTTTTCTGAAATTTCATTTGCATTACCAAATGTAAAAAAAGGAACCGTTTTTGAATATAAGTATAAAATGCATCGCAAATCGTATAGCTATATCCCTTCTTGGAGTTTTCAGCAAAGCATCCCCGTAAAATACAGCGCTTATAATGTAATTATACCCGAATATTTTCAATTTACTTTATTGGTAACAAAACGCCAGGAGATTGAAAAGAAAGCCAGCACTGGTATTAATGAAGGAACCTGGTACATCATGCGCAACATAAAAGGGCTGAAAGACGAACCATTCAGCTCCGGAAAAGTTGATTATATACAGAGGATAGATTTTCAACTCTCGAATATTATTGCCCCCGGATATAATGAAGAAATAAGAACAACCTGGGCAAAAATTATTGCAGAATTACAGGAAGATGAAGATTTTGGTTTGGCACTTAAAAAGAACCTGAGAGGGATTGATGATATTGTGGCATCAGTGATGCCGATGCAGAAAACGGGTGAAAGAATAAGAGCAATTTATAATTATGTGCAGCGGAATATGCAATGGAATGAAAGGTATGGCCTCTATACTGATAAGGGAATTAAAGATGCATGGGATAAAAAGAACGGAAGCATTACCGATATTAATTTCATTTTAATAAACATCCTGAAAGAAGCCGGTATAGCTGCAAAGCCATTACTGGTAAGTACAAAAGATCATGGAGCAGTCAGCCCTATATATCCTTTTTTAAAGCGGTTTAATGCTGTGCTGGCTTATGTAAAGGATGGAGATACCGAATATGTTATGAATGCAGCTGATAAATACAATCCTTATAACCTGGTACCTTATGATGTAATAAACACTTATGCACTGGTAGTTGATAAACCTGTTGTTGCTGTAATGGAGTTAAAGTATACGGATAAATATACCAATAATGTTTTTTTTACCTGCAGTGTAGAAACTGACGGAAAAATATCTGGCCAGGCAACATTAAAGAGTTCGGGTTATGCCCGAAATATCCGCATGAGTACTTTTAAAAAGAATAAATTAAAAGAAATGATTGAAGATAATGAGGGAATAACCATTAAGGTAGATTCTTTAACTGTTAACAATGATGAAGATGAATTACTGCCGTTTGTACAGAAGGTGGAATTCAGTGGCAATATGCAGGAAGGCGGGGGTTATTCCTTTCTGCCATACAACCTGTTTACAGGCCTTGGCAAAAATCCTTTTATTGAAGAGAACCGTGTTATGGCCATTGATTTTAACTTTCCTAAAAGTTATGTGGTAACAGGCACTTATTATCTGCCCGATGATTACATTGTGAATGAATTGCCTAAAAACACCAAACTGATTATGCCTGATACCAGTAACATATTGACACGTAAAATACAGCAGGACAGTAATATCATTTCATTCAGGGTTACATTTGATCTGTTGTATGCTGATTACATTGTTGAAGGGTATCCCTACTTAAAAGATTTTTTTAATAAAATGTATGCTATTCTCAATGAAAGAATTGTATTGAAGAAAAAATAAAAATCGTTGATGAAAAAAATATTTACAATATTTCTGCTGAATGGAATTGCATGGTGCAGTCATGCACAGTTAAACATTTACTCAGCCCTTACAATACCAGACTCTTTGAAAAAAGAAGCAAATATGGTAATGCGGGAAGAGAACATCAGACTTAGCATTAAAGATAAAAATACTGCCAGGTACGAAGTAAAACAGGTGTTTACCGTATTGAATGAACAGGGTAAAAAATATCTTTTTTTTTATTATCACTCAGATAAGTTTCATGCTTTGGATGAGGCTGAAATAAAAGTATATGACCTGTTGGGAAACAAAAAAAATACCTACACCAAAAAAGAAATGACTTCTTTAAACTATGGCGATGGCCTGGTTCCGGAAGGCAAGCTTACTTATTTTGATGTTAATGTGCCATCATACCCGCTTACTGTTGAAATTAATTATAGCATAAAATTTAAAGGCATTTTTAGTTTACCGGGATACGATATGCAATCGCCCTGGCAATCGGTGGAACATTCTGTATTTGAAGTGGAAGTGCCAGCCGATCTTGGCGTAAGGTATAAAATGATAAACACAAACAATCAGCCGCAAATTACCAGGGATGGGAATAAAGAAGTGTACAAATGGGAATTGAAAAATGTAAAAGCCTATAAACTCGAAAAACACAGCGGCTCATCCTATGCGTACGAACCAACTGTTTTAATAGCGCCCAATAAATTTCAATTAGATGATTATGATGGCGACATGACAAGCTGGAAAAATTTTGGCTCATGGATCAATAACCTTTATGCAAAAACAACCGGCTTACCGGAGGATAAGAAACTGTTTTATCAAAGCATGGTGAAAAATGCAACTACCGATAAAGAGAAAGCAGCCATTCTCTATAACTACATGCAAAATAATATGCGGTATGTAAGTATCCAGTTGGGTATTGGAGGGTTAAGGCCTTTTCCGGCAAGTTTTGTGGATGATAAAAAGTATGGTGATTGCAAAGCATTGAGCAACTATTTAAAATCGGCACTGGATGCAGTTGGCGTAAAATCGAACCTGTTGATTATACAGGGAAGTAAAACGCCCCGGAATGTATTGGAAGATTTTTCGGCCAATTATTTTAACCACGCCATACTTTGTATTCCACAACCAAAAGATACCATTTGGCTGGAATGTACAAGCACCACATTACCTTTTGGTGAACTTGGTGTTTGGACCGAAAACCGTAAAGCCATGATGGTTACCGATGAGGGCGGAGTGTTAGTGAATACACCCGTAAGTAATTATAAAAACAATACCGAAAGTATAAACACGGTTATTGAGGTTAATGAAGATGGCGGCGCAAAAGTAAAAACATTATTTACATTGCTGGGCGATGGCAGGGATGAATTACTGATGCGTTATCATGATCTGAAGGATGATGATAAGCGCAAATTTTTTATTACCAATATGGAATGGAAACATCCGGATGTTTTAGAGATCAGCAATTCAAAACAGAAAGACAATCCTTATGTAGTTTCTGCAAAAATGGACTACGAAAAAATTTATTCTTTTAATGCAGGCAGCAAACTTTTTTTTGATGCCAGGTTGTATCCCATTTTTGATGAAGAGATACCGGAATATGAAAAACGGGTAAGAGATTATTATTTTACAAACCCTTACCAGGCAACGGATACAACGGTGTATAAATTCCCAGTAGGATATTCGCTGGAGACCATGCCCAAAAACAAATCGGTACAGTTTCCATTTGCAACTTATACCTCTAATTATAATTGGGATGCAGCCACACGAACACTTACTGCAATTGCATTATTGCAAATTAAAGACCGTGTAATTAAAGCTGCTGATTATACAAAACTGGTTGACTTTAAAAAGCAGGTAATGGCTGATGTGAATGAAAAGATAGTGATGAAGAAAGAATAAAACACTATTGCAGTATTAAAACCCGGTTAACGCAGCATCAATTAAAAATTCTTTCACTTCTTTTTCACTTACTTCAAAGCCGGGCATAAATTCTACGGGTTCATCAAAGCTGATGCCCTCAAAATAGTTAAGCTGCCCTCTGAATAATTTTTCACTGAACAATTCACCAAAAAGTTCCCGGGCTCTTTTCGAAATTTCGGATATGTTGTTGTGGTCTTTTATGATAAAGAATAAATCAACATAATCTTTCCATTTACTCCTTCTGCCCATCGCAAAAGCTTTCATAGCTGCCAGGTCAAGTAAATCAGGAATTGTTATGCTTTTTTCTATTATTATCGGGTGCGGTACATCATACTCAAAATTAAAAAATGTAAATTTTACTTCCCGGCATACCAAATTCAATTGTCCTTCCCTGTTTAAGGTAACCAGTATTGCTTCTTTATTTTTTTTAAACTTATCTATTATATTTTTTGGCTTGATGGTGCCATTTTTAAATAAATCAAAATCAATGGATAGCCGGTGGCCAATATGCAAAGCAATAGCCGAACCTCCAACCATGAAAAATTCTTTTTTGAATTTTGACAGCAGTGGAAGCAGCTGCATTTGTTGTTCATTTAAAATCTCAGGATGCATATTTCTTAAAATACAGGGTAAAGTAATTTTGAAATTCGGGAAAGTAATTAGACCGGTTGCCCCATTTTTCTATCTGCTCAAAAAAAACCCGGGCAGCATTTTTAATACCTACAATTTCAAATAAAGATTTGATGTCTTCCTTATCGGCGTAATTAATAAAAAATTCCAATACCACCGGCAAGGGCAGGTTTTCTTTTTCGCTGTCTTTTATGTACCAGAAAAGATGCGCATTTTTGCGTATCAATGCCTTTAATGCCGGGCTGTTTTCCATACGTTAAAGTTACTTATTTTAAGCCGGAATTCCCTGCTTCATCCGCTTTAAAAAATCATTTAATTCATCCATTGTTTTTATATCCTCCACCACCAATATCCCGTTCTTACCCACCTGTTTTAATTTACCCTTATTGGTGCCATTTTGTAAGAATGAAAGAATGCCGTTAAAAATTTCACTTTGAAAATATGGTGAGTCGGGGTTGCTAACAAAAAAGCATTTAAGTACATTATTCTTCAGGAACATTTTTTCAAAACCAAGCTCCACAGCAATTTTTCGGCAGCGTACAGTTGTAAACAAATCTTCAACCTGTGCAGGTATTGGCCCAAACCTGTCGGTCATTTCCGTATGAAAAGTGGTTAGGTCTTCTTCGTTTTCACAATTATCCAACCTGCTGTACAGCGATAACCTTTCTGTAATACTTTCCACATAACTGTCGGGTATCAATATTTCCAGATCGGTATCAATACTGCAGTCGCTTACAAAATCATCCTGCTGTGCAATTTCTTCTTTGTAAAGTTCCTTGAATTCAGTTCTTTTCAATTCTCGTATCGCTTCATCTAAAATTTTCTGATACATTTCAAAACCAATTTCAGCAATAAAACCACTTTGTTCTCCACCCAGCATATTGCCGGCGCCACGTATGTCAAGGTCTCTCATGGCGATCTGGAAACCGCTACCCAGGTCGCTGTATTGTTCAAGTGTGTTTAATCTTTTACGGCTGTCAACCGGCAATGTACTCATGGGCGGCGCAAATAAATAACAGAATGCTTTTTTATTACTGCGGCCAACCCTTCCCCTAAGTTGGTGCAGGTCGCTTAAACCAAACTGGTGTGCATTATTTACAATGATGGTATTTACATTCGGAATATCTACGCCGCTCTCAACAATATTTGTACAAACCAGCACATCATATTTTTTATCCATGAAATCCAGGATGGTATCTTCCAACTGGTCGCCTTCCATTTGTCCGTGTGCATAGGCAATGCTTACATCCGGGCAAAGCCCCTGGATAAAACTTTTCATCTCTGCCAAACCCTTTACCCTGTTGTGTATAAAAAAAACCTGTCCGCCTCTTTCGGTTTCGTAATAAATTATATCACGTATGGCGTCTTCATTAAAAACCATCACTTCGGTTTGTATGGGTTGCCGGTTTGGTGGCGGCGTATTGATGATGCTCAGGTCCCTGGCTCCCATTAAACTGAATTGCAATGTGCGTGGAATGGGTGTTGCAGTTAAGGTCAAAGAATCAACTGTGGTACGAAGTTGTTTTAATTTTTCTTTTGCAGCCACACCAAATTTTTGTTCCTCATCAATGATCATTATACCCAGGTCTTTAAACTTTACATCTTTGCTGAGCAATGCATGTGTGCCGATGATGATGTCAATTTTTCCTTCAGCAACTTTTTGTAAGGTCTCTTTTTTTTCTTTGGCCGATTTAAAACGGTTTATAAAATCAACCGTTACCGGGAAATCTTTTAACCGGTCGCCAAAGGTTTTAAAATGCTGGTATGCCAGAATAGTTGTTGGTACTAAAACTGCAGCCTGTTTTCCATCGCAGCAACTTTTAAATGCGGCACGAATGGCAATTTCTGTTTTACCAAAACCCACATCGCCGCAAACCAACCTGTCCATGGGCGATGGTTTTTCCATATCACGTTTTACATCTTCGGTTGCCTTGCCCTGGTCAGGTGTATCTTCATAAATAAAACTGGCTTCCAGTTCGGTTTGCATATAATTATCGGGGCTGTGTGCAAACCCTTCCTGGCTTTTTCGCTGGGCATATAATTTTATCAGGTCGGTTGCAATATCCTTTACCTGTTTCTTTGTTTTGTCTTTTAATTTATTCCAAACATCACTGCCTAATTTATTCATTTTAGGAATGCTGCCTTCCTTACCACTGTACTTTCCTATTTTATGTAAACTGGAAATATTTACATACAGCAAATCGCCATCTTTATATTGA
>JANOVD010000231.1:0-1654 GCA_031417255.1 Chitinophagaceae bacterium | reverse complement strand
ACGAGGGCGGATTGTGCCGCCGAAACGGCGAGGCCCGACAGGGCATAGTTTAAAGCCGAAGAAAGTGTTGTCATCTGCGGGGCCTCATGCCACCTCTATTGTCCCGCTCAGCGCTTCAGATTGACAAGGACGTCCATGAGTTCGGAACCGGTCTGAAAGACTTTGGAATTTGCGGTGTAGCTTCTTTGTGCCTCGATCATCGCCGTAAGTTCACCAGCGAGGTCGACGGTCGATTGTTCAAGTGCACTCGAGATGATCTCGCCCAGTCCGCCGGATTGGGCAAAGCCGATCTCTACATCACCAGACTCAGATGTCGTCGCGTAGACATTGCCGGCGAGCGGATTTAGCATATCGGGACTGGTGACATGCGCCAGAGGAATCCGGAAAACCGGCACCCTGGAGCCGTTGTTATAGGTCGCATAAACCAAGCCGTCGCGCGAGATCTCCACCAACTCAGCGCCGCTCGGCGGATTGCCGTTGGTCTTGGCCGAGATCACCAGATAGTCGGTCGCCAGCTGTGAAACGCCGCCAACATCGAGTGAAAACGTTGTTCCCCCAGGAATGGGAATGTCGATGGCGGTTGGCTGGCCTGTCGCGAATTTTCCGGTTGTGGGTTCGAAGTTCAAGGTCTGCGTAGCCAGAGGGCCCGCAGAATAGGGAAAGCCGCCATCGGGCGCCGCCAGACTCGAGTCGTAAACAGCGAGTTCCCATTCTTCATCAGCTGTCTTGGTATAATAGAGATCAAGTTTCACTTCGCGGCCAAGGTTGTCGAAGGTAATCAACGATGATTTCGCGGTAAAGGAAGCTGTGGCGGCATTGGTTGACGGCAGATCGCCCGGGGCAACAATATCGGCATCGGCGGGGAGGTTTGCGACGAAACGGCCGTCAGTTGACGGCGACGCCGCAAGGGCGAGGTCTTCAAGGTTGATGCTGCTGAGGTTGGTGTAGCCATTCACAGTCACATCGGGTTGATCGGGATTCAAGCGATATCCAAGCAATTCGAAGCCGCCGGCGTTGACAAGTATGCCTTCGCCATTGGTCACGAAGTTACCGGCGCGTGTCAGATAGGACGTTCCATCCTCGTCGGCGACGACAAAGAAACCGTCGCCACTGACCGCGAGATCGGTGAGCGAGGATGTGTTGCCAATGCTTCCCTGGGTGCCGATCATGGTGCGGATCGTCGAGAGGACCGAACCCGACTGATATCCATTGGGGCAGGTCGCCAGCAGCAGACTTGAGAATTCGCAGGAAGAACTCTTGTAACCGGTCGTGTTCACATTCGCGACATTCTCGGCGTCTGTAGAAAGCCGGTCGGCCTGGGCATTCATGCCCGATACGCCCGTCCGCATGATTCCGTAGAGACTCATTATGACCGCCTTCGCATATTCAACTTCCGGTTTATCTCAGGAAGAGCTTGCGCGGGCCTGAACCACATCCGGGTCAGCGGCAAAACTTGCGTGCCGGCGCCGTCCAGTTGCCGAAGCCAGTTGCGACGAGGTTGCGGATCACCGCGCAGATGTAGCGTTTTTGAGCTGGATTGTTGTTGGGGCCGGCGTGATAACGCGCCACCGCCATGGTCCAACTTCCCTCCCTTTTCCGAAGTTCACGCAGAAAGCGGGCGGCATAGCTTACGTTTTGAGCCGGATCCAACATG
>JANOVD010000230.1:0-2600 GCA_031417255.1 Chitinophagaceae bacterium | reverse complement strand
CTGTGCATCGCTGATGGTTTTAGTGGCGCTGGTTGATAACTGAATATTTGAAATGTCGTTTTTGGATGTAAGGATAAGTTTGCTGTTTGGAAAATGCAGGCTGTCGCTGATAGCAATATCGCTTACCGATAAAACCGTATTCAAACTATCCATGTTACCGGTTGATGCCAGGTTTATGTTTACGAATGTTTTACCATCATAACCAAATTCCGGCACCTCGGCATTTAAATTAAATTCGTTTTTTGCCAGTTTAAGGTTGCCCGAAAAAACCGAATTGTCGAACCCCGATAATCTTTTATCAAACAACCTTACATAACCATCAACCTGCTTTGTTTTAATGTTGAATGCAAAATCCTGGTCGCCCAATGTGTACATTGGTTTTTCGAAATAGGATGGATAATAACGGTTCAGAAAAACTTTAAAGGCTTCGGGCAGTTGCAGTATTTTAAATTGGCCAGTTAACCTGCCTTCAATTTCATTTGATTGAACGGTGAGTGTTTTAATACTGTCTTCAATAAAAGAATTTAAGGTTAGAAAATCAAACGATAACCGGCTTGTATCATGCCGCAGTTCAGCATTGTACAATTTTGCGGTACCTAAAAAGTCATCTATATTATTACCGGCAAAATTAAAGCTCAGCAAACCCGATAAACTATAATCAGCGGCAGTAATTTTCAGTTTTTGCAAATTCGCTTTTTGCAGGTCGGCAATAAAATTAAATTTTGTGGTATCATCCAGCAGGCTTACTGAACCATCGAGGTTTTTAATTATTAAATTAGGATCGTCAATATCCAGGTGGCCGGTAAAAAGGCTTTTAACAAATTTTCCGTTTACGGTAATATGCTGATAGGTATAACCTGAAAAATCAAGTTTGTGAATTTTTCCGTCAAAATCTGCGTTCAGTGTTTTTACATTAAATCCACTTCCTTTTACTTTTCCTTCAAAGGCAACCGAACCCAGTTTTGGGTTATTAAAAAACCTGCCCAGGTTAAAACCGGCCGAAGATAACTTTCCGGAGTACGTTGGTATTTTATTATCCGGCAATTTCATATTGATATCGGCATTCAGGTTTCCGAGAGCAGTGTTGATATTGCCATAGGCCACAAAGTCGTTGATAAAGCCGGTAAAATTTCCCTTAAAACTGATATTGCCCAACTGGCTTAATTGCGGTCTGGTGATGGGTTTTAATGAAGGCACCAGGGTAACAAGGTCGGTGTAAGTGGTTTGTAAATTGTTTGATTTAAAGTCGATAAATGTACTCTTAATATCCGGCAGGCCTTTTAAAGTGATATCGCCATCAACGGTGGTATTGTTGCTTTTTAGTATGATCTTTTTACCGGTAATATTATCAATGGTGCCTTTAATATTTCCGGTTAAGTAAAAAAGGCGTTTCCAGGTTTTTAATGTGGGTGCAAAAACGGCTATGTCATCACTGTGAATTTTACTGTTTTCGAAATTACCTTCAAGCATTACATTGTGTATAAAGCTGCTCAGGTCATCGTTGAAATTTTTGTACCGCATCGAATAATAATTGCTTATGCGGCTTTTATCGGTTTCAAGCAACAGGTCTTTAAATTCCATGATATCCGGTGTGAACTTTATTTTCGTTTGCAGGTTTACAACATTTAATCCATTTCTTTCTTTTGCCTTTAATTTTAAATGAGTAGTTAAGGTATCATTTATAAATATTACATTTTTCAGGTTACCTGTAATGTTGGTAAATTGAAGGTGTTGCCCGTCAAACTTGTCGGTATACATGCCACGTGGCGTTTCAATATCGTATGTAAAGCTGGCATTGTTGATCTCAATATTTTTTACTTTTATGTCCCAGCCTCCTGTATTCCATTGTAATGCTGAAAGCACCGGTATTTTTGGAACAAGGTCACGCAGGTTGTCATTGTCTTTTTTTGGTTTGTTGCCTTTGTAAGTAGATTGGGTAAATACAGGAGCATCCAGTACGAGGTTGGCTAAGCTTATCTGTTTTTTATTAAAGTTGATCATGTCTGCTTTAAGGTCCAGGTTCTTAATGGCAACTTTCATGTCCTGGCCAATCCATTTATCTTCTTTATTAAAAACTACATTCTCAAATTTTATTACCTGCAGGTCAAATTGAATTCCGCCTTTTGAAGTTTTGTTTTTTTTGGGGCCCGAAAAATAGTCTAACAGAAACTGGTAGTTCCAGACAGAGTCGGTTCGGTTAATATTTACAACGGCATTGCTTAGCCCAAAATATTTAAGTGTGGCATTATCCTTAAAGAAGAACCAGTCTGTAATATTTACTTTGGCGGCACCGGCATAAATCATGGTGTCGTGCTTTTGATCTTCTATCAACAGCTTTTCAAATGATAATTTATTAAAGAAACCGATATTGATATGGCCTATAGTAACTTTTGTTTTAAGGTTTTTAGATAATGTAGCCGTTACTTTTGATACCAGCCAGTTTTGTACCGAGGTTATCTGCAAAATGCCCCAGACAGATAAAACCAGCACCAAAAGGATAACGAAAAAAGAGATCTTATGTTTTGGTTTTTTAAATAAAATTCCCCAGGCCACTGCCCAGCCTAAAACTAAAATAACAAACAGCCAGGTATAAGCAGGTA
>JANOVD010000229.1:0-1605 GCA_031417255.1 Chitinophagaceae bacterium | reverse complement strand
CCAACCGGCCCTGGGCCTCGCCTTCAAGGATAGTACCCTGCTCATCCACCAGGGCCGGGACCACACCAAAGAATGGCTTGGCCACCGACCCCGGCTTCAAAGGCATGGCCCCTGGCAGAGGGGTCAAGAGAAGACCGCCGGTTTCCGTCTGCCACCAGGTGTCCGCAATGGGACAGCGCTTCTCCCCGACTACTCGATAAAACCATTCCCACGCCTTGGGATCGATGGGCTCACCGACCGTTCCCAGCACTCGCAGGCTCCGGCGGTTGGTCTTCTTCACGGGCTCATCGCCTTCAGCCATCAGGGCGCGTATCGCCGTGGGCGCCGTATAGAAAATATTGACCCGGTGCTTATCCACGACCTGCCAGAAACGGGAGTGGTCCGGATAATGGGGCACCCCTTCGAACAGGAGCGTGGTCGCCCCGTTGGCCAATGGGCCATACACGATGTAGGTATGGCCGGTGACCCAGCCGACGTCCGCGGTGCACCAGTACACCTCGCCGTCGTGGTAATCGAAGGTGTACTTATGCGTGATGGCGGCGAACACCAGATAGCCTCCCGTCGTGTGCACCACGCCCTTGGGCTTGCCGGTCGAGCCGGAGGTATAGAGAATGAACAACGGATCTTCGGCGTCCATCTCCTCGACCGGGCATTCGGGGGAACTGCCGGCGACGACCTCGTGGTACCAGACGTCGCGTTCGCTGTTCCAGGCGATCACCTCGCCGCGATGTTTGACCACCAGCACGGTCTTGACGCCGGGACATTCCTCCAGTGCCTTGTCCGTTTTCTTCTTGTGGTCAATCGTCTTCTTGCCGTGTCGATAGCCGTCGGCGGTGACCACCAGTCGGCAATCGCAGTCCTGGACGCGATGCTTGAAGGCCTCGGCCGAGAACCCGGCGAACACCACCGAATGGATGGCGCCGATGCGGGCGCAAGCGAGCATGGCGAAGACGGCTTCGGGGATCATCGGCATGTAGAGGCACACCCGGTCGCCTTTTTCGATGCCGCGATCCTTGAGCACGTTGGCGAATCGACAGACCTGTTCGTGCAGTTCGCGATAAGTGATCGTGCGATCCTGGTCCGGCTCGTTCCCCTCCCAGAGGATCGCGGTCTGCTCGCCGCGCTCGGCCAGATGCCGGTCGATGCAGTTATAAGAGGCATTCAGCCGGCCGCCTTCAAACCAGCGTATATGACCTTTTTTGAAATCCCAATCCAGCACCTTGTTCCAAGGTCCGGACCAGCTCACAAACCTTTTGGCCTGTTCACTCCAGAAGTCTTCGGGATCTTCGACCGAGTGTTGGTACATGTCCTGATATCGTTGCGCGGTGATATGGGCATGCCCCCGAAACTCATCGGAAACGGGGTAGGTTTGTTGGCTCATCGGCATCCTCCAGAATGGGCGTAGCGTTTCAATTCCATTGGCTTCCAGATGGCCCGCTTGAATCGCCGGAGTCCATGCATGGTGCCTGCTTCCGATTTGGCGTCAAGGCCCGCATCGGGTTCGGTTCGCCATGCACCAAGGCACCGCGTTACGTTCTCGATCGTGCTCGTTTACCGGCCTTCGGTTTCGTTTTCGGTTCCGGCCCCTGCCACGTCACGCGACCA
>JANOVD010000228.1:0-3114 GCA_031417255.1 Chitinophagaceae bacterium | reverse complement strand
GCGCCGCATATGCAGCGTTGTATTTTTTCCCTGGCTGATGCTATGATCCCTCATTGGGTAAGATAACATGGTAAAAAGCTTGTTGTTTTTGATCAGCTCATTTACCAGCATTTCAAAATTCTGGTAATGCACATTGTCATCACCTGTGCCATGAATGATCATCAGGTTACCTTCTAATTTACCGGCATGTGTTAATGGCGAGCCATCCCGGTAGCCTGCAACATTGTCGTTTGGTAAACCCATGTAACGTTCCTGGTAAATATTATCATACAGGGTTTGTAAGGAAACAAATGAAACAGCAATACCGGTTTTATAAACATCGGCATGGCGGAACATGCAATGCAAACTCATTTGTCCGCCGCCGCTCCAGCCCCAGATACCGATACGTTTTTCATCTACAAAAGAATAAGTTGCAATAATTTTTTTTGCAGCTTTTGCCTGGTCATCAGCAGCAAGCAAACCAATCTGGCGGTAAATGGATTTTCTAAAATCACGGCCACGGGGTACACGGGTACCACGGTTATCTATACTGATGATTATATAACCCAATTGGTTGCTAAGGTATTGGTGCCAGAGATTATCACCGGTTCCCCAATTATCCTGCACAGTAGAACCCGCAGGCTCTCCATACACATGAAATAAAAGCGGGTATTTTTTTTGAGGATCAAAATTGACAGGCTTTATCATCCAGGCATCCAATACCACATCCCCGATATCTACTTTAAAAAATTCTTTATTACGCAAACCCAGTTCATTCATTTTTGCTTTTAAAGCGGCATTGTCTTCCAGCAGTTTTATTTCCTGGTGTGTATTAAGATTGATGAGCGAAATCCGCCTTGGCGTTGTTGCATTCTCAAAACTATGGATGGCATATTTTGCATCGGCAGAAATCTGGTAAGAATGCTGACCGGCCATATTTGCAGGCGAAACTCTTTCTGCATCGCCGTTTCCATCCAATCTGCTGCGATACAGGTAACGTTGCGTAAAATTTTCAGGCGAAGCAATATAATACACAAAGCCACCAACAGGATCGATGCAGTTTATATTCACCACATCAAAATTTCCTTTGGTAATCAGCTTCATTTCTTTTCCATCTCTTGATACTTTATACAAATGCATCCAGCCATCTTTTTCGCTGGTCCAGGTAAAAGATTTTGTATCATCCAGCCATACAATGTTATCATGTATATCTAAAAATGCTTCGTCTTTATCAGTAAGTATATTTTTAAGCGCCATCGTTTTGGTGTTGCCTGCCCAAACCGTGTTTGTGTTTTGTAACCGGTTCAGTTGCTGAATCATCACTTCATCCGAACCGGGTATATAATCCATTCTGGCTAAATAATTATTGCGGGGGTCGCCGGGTACGGCAAACCATTTTGTTTTTCCGCCAGCGGCGGAGATGACACCTACTTTAACGGCAGAATTAGCAGTACCCACTTTTGGATAAGGCAATGGAATTGGTTTTGAATAATTAGAATCAACATTGTTTATCATGTAAAATGTTCCCACACCTTTTGTATCTGATTGCCAGTAAGCAATATTTTTTCCGTCGGGGCTCCAGCGAAAACCATCAAGGTCGTCCAGTTCTTCTTCATACACCCAATCAAATGTTCCGTTAATAATATTATCACCACCATCTTTTGTCAACTTGGTAATTACACCGGTTGCAATATCTTCTGCATAAATATTCAACTTGCTTACATACGCAACTCTACCGCCATCTGGCGAAAACTTAGCAAACATGAGTGTTGCTTCTTCAAGTCCTTTGCCCAGTTGTGTCAGCTTGCCATTGGCAAGATTCAACACCCAATAATCGCCTCTTGAATTTTGCCGCCATACTTTACGGGTATTGGTAAATATCAAAAGCTTGCTGTTATCAGCACTCCATATATAATTTGCAATAGATAAAGGTTTGTTTGTGCCTGCAGGCATCAGTTGGTTGGCATTTACCAAAACTTTTCTTACTCCGCTTTCTGCATCATACACAACAATATCATTTCCTTTTGCGGCTGCATTATTCTCCAATGTAGAATAACCTTTATTGTCTTTCATCCACCTTACCGGCCCAAAACCTTTGGCACGATAAACACCATTGGTATAAATATCTTCCAGAGTTAATTTTTTTGTTTGGGCAAAGCTGTTGCTGAAGCAAAAAATGGAGATGATAAGAATCAGTCCGAATGAAAGTGTACGATTCATGTTGTAGATTTTATTTTTTAAAATTGTAATTATAACCTTGTTGGCGAAGTTATTTGTTTAGTCCCGTTAGGGACGATATATTGGTAGAAAGACAAACAACAATAAAAATAAATGCCGTAGGCATGACACAAAAAAGGAAAAACCTGCCGTGCCTACGGCACTTTTATTGTTGGGTTCAATTATGCTGCCAATCTTTTGCCTCTACGAGGCATTTAAAAATCAAATCCGCTATCAGGGTTAGGTATAATTATTTAATTAGATAAACGGAGCCCTTCTCTGTTTTAAATTCAACGATGCTATCAGGTAGTTTTTTAAAGTTAATATTTTTTCCATTGCTGCTGATCTTCAAGCCCGGTTTAAATTCAATCCTGCACAGCTCACCCGCCTTTGATAATATTTTCAACTGCGTTACCATTTTATTTTTCCAGATAAAATCCAGCTCAAAACCGCCTCTTGCACAAAGTCCTTTAAATTCACCATCGCTCCATTCATCTGGTAATGCAGGAAGCAATTTTATAAATCCGTCATGCGATTGCATCAGCATTTCGGTAACCGCAGCGGTAACACCAAAGTTACCATCAACCTGCAGCGATCTTCCGCACAAAGCAAACATCGAAGTACAACTCTGTTCTTTCAAATATCCTTTATAAATTTTATTAGCCCGGTTACCGTCATTCAACCTTGCCCACAAGGCCATTTTCCATGCTCTTGAAAAACCGGTAGAAGCATCGCCTCTTTCTTCCAACACTTTTTTATAAGATTCAATCAATTCAGGCGTTCTTTTTTCGTACAAAACTTTACCGGGGTACAGTCCGTACATGTGTGAAAAATGCCGATGATTTTTTTCCAACGATTTCCAGTCATCGGCCCACTCCTGTAATGAACCATCTTTACCAATTTGTGGTGGCACTAATT
>JANOVD010000227.1:0-2679 GCA_031417255.1 Chitinophagaceae bacterium | reverse complement strand
ATGTGGACCCTAAGAAAATATGTGAATACCAAGAACGAAGATTCTGTTTTACTGGAACAACCCAATTTCCAAAAAAGCTCCCAGGTAGGACAAAATATTAAAACAGGCTTCGATTTTTTTCTGAACAAGAACACCACATTGGGCCTTGTTTTTACCGGGGGTATCTTCAACAGGAGGCAAACAAGTATTGCCGACATCGTTTGGATGGACCCTTACTACCATATTGATTCTTCCATTAATACCTCGGGTAAAAATAACCGGAAATTCAAAAGAGGCGGTGTAAGTGTAAACGGCAGGTTCAAGATCGATGGTAACACAGAACTCACGGCTGACCTGGATTATGTAAGTTTTAATATCAACGGCGATCAAAATTATCAAACCCAGTTAGTGGCCCCGGGCAGCAACATCGAAGCGACAAAAGGAAATATCCCTTCTAAACTCAAGATCCTTTCGGCAAAGATCGATCTTTCCATAAGGTACAAAAAATTCGTGCTGGAAACCGGCTTGAAAACGGCGATCAACAAAACAGATAATCTTGCCGAATATTATTTTGCCACCAACAACAACCCCTGGCAACCTGACCTTAGGCGCAGCAACCATTTTTTATATAATGAAACCATCAGCGCTGCCTATGCCAGTGTTGATGCAGAGAAAGGCAAATGGCATTGGCAGGCCGGGCTTCGTTATGAATTTACTGCATACAAAGCCCACCAGCTGGGTAATGCTGTTGTAAGGGATTCTGCTTTCAAAAGGAATTATGGAAGTATATTCCCTACTGCGTTTGTCTCTTACAACATTGACAGTAATAACACGATCACCCTCCGTGCAGGAAAAAGGATTGACAGGCCTGCGTTTCAACACCTGAACCCTTTCCAGACCATCCTGAATAAATACACTTACGAAGCCGGTAACCCGTTCATTAAACCACAGTATACCTGGAATTTTTCGGTTGCCCACACGTATAAGCAAAAGCTTACTACCGAGATTTCGTACAGTTATCTCAGGGATTATTTTTCGCAGATATTCATCCTTGACACCAACAGCAGTAATCCGAATAAGAATGTTATGATTTATACGAGGGGGAATGTTGGAACGTTCAAGAATTTCGCCATTACAGAAACCTTTCAAACTTCCATCACCAAATGGTGGAGCCTCACCGCAGTAGCAGTGTACAATCATAAGGTAATAAAAGGTGTGGTATGGGCCCCTTTTACAGCGAGGGTGAACCAGCTGAATATCAGTATTAATAACCAGTTTCAGCTTAAAAAAGGATGGAGCCTTGAACTGAGTGGATATTACCAAACGAAAAGCCAGATAGACCTGCAGGAATGGCTGGAGCCACAGGGCGAACTGAATATTGGTGTTGGCAAACAAATACTGAAGCAGAAAGGAACATTGAGACTGAGCATCCGCGATCTCACTTATTTCCAAAACTATTCCGGCTATTCCACTTTTGAGAATTCGTATGAGCCTTTTACCATAAAATGGGATTCGAGGGTTGTGCGGCTGAGTTTTAGCTGGCGGTTTGGCAAAGCGATGAAACCGGTTAACCGGTCTGAAGGCGGAGCGTCGGATGAGATCAACAGGGTGGGTGGAAATTAAAGGTTGTTCATTTTGTATGCTGGTGCGCCAGTTGGCTTGTATGAATAGGGAACAGCATCGACGGCATAGAGATTAAGTATCATAATTTAAATTTCTTCTCTGATTAATTTTTTACCAGCAGTACGTTCACCTTTCCAGAATTGCCTATGCCAAAACTTTCTCAAATGCTTTGCCCACTCATTAGATACGGTTAATTGGCCTTTTCTTTTATTAGACATAACTAAATAATTTCAGTAATTAATTATACGCTTTATTTTTTGCTGAAATATTTAACTACATCTTCGTGCAAAACAAAATCGCCTGCTTCAATTTCTGCATCTGCCTGCTCCAGTTCTTTATTATATTGCTCTATGCTGATACGCCCATCCTGCTCAATATCATCTTCTAAAAGTGTATAAATAGCTTTTACCTTTTTGTCGTCGGCCACTTTCATATAGTCAACCAATTTTTTACGAATAGCTACTGTTGTCATACAATTTCATTTTACACAAATTTATTTTTTTTTCTTATTTAAAAGATGGTGGAATTATTAAGAAGAACAAAGTAATAAGGTCCGCCTCATTTATTATTACTTGCTACTAAGGTTTACGCCTGCTCACATTACACTGCACTGCATACCAACAACGGCATTGCGGCTGGCTACGGGCTACCAACTGCGGCGAAGAACAATTAATATTAAAAACTTTCGTTGTAGTTATGCATTATTATGAAATAACTTATATTTAAAGAATATTAAAAATATCCGTCTCTGCTTATTATAAATCAGATTTCTTATTAAATAAAAAATGTTATGATATTCAAGAATAATTTTAAAGATTTTATGTATAGCAAAGTTCGTATAGAAATATATAGCGATGCTATTATTGCCATTGTAATTACATTATTAATATTAGAGTTAAAAGCGCCTCATTTTGAGAGTACTAATATACACGACAACATTGAGAAGATCATGGAACTAAAAAAAGATTTTTTTGGATGGCTTATCAGTTTTTTATTATTGAGTGTATACTGGTTTCAGCATCATAACGTTTTTCACATGGCTAATAAAATAGACTTGAAAATAATAGTTATAAATCA
>JANOVD010000226.1:0-2629 GCA_031417255.1 Chitinophagaceae bacterium | reverse complement strand
CAGAAGCTTACTTTTACACCGCTGCTTACAATTGGCCATTGCAAAGTATCAGTAACAGATACATCTTTTAAACGCAGTGTATAAATACCCCATCCATCTATATGCAAATGGCCATGAGCCGGGTGAAACTGCATCCAGCCTGCATCACGAAAGATGAATTGAAATGTATTGCCAACCTTATTATACAATTTTTGTTTGATGAGGCGTTTTGGATAAGATCCATCGGGACATAAAAACCCGGGAGGGGGAAAATAATTACGTAGTGTGTCTATGCCACATACATAATCATTAGTAGGCGAAATTTCCAATGCTCCCCAGCCTACATTTGGTGTGGATACATCTAATCGTATTAACCCTTTGTTTACATTGGTAATCATTTGGTTGTACTCCGTCCAGCCTGTTGTACTGTTGAGTGTTTTTTTGCCGGCTGTTATGTCGGGTAATAATAAACAATTGGTTGTACCAGGTGTTGGACAGGAACATCCTGCAGCATTGTTTTCGGTGCATTGTGCAATTGCCTGTTGCGAAATTGTTACAAAAAATAAAATTGTAGTTAAGTAGATATTAAATCTCATACCAAAAATTTGAATGGTTAAGCAGTTATTACATTTCCAAATTAGAATTATTTTTTTAAATACACCCTATAAATCGCAATATAAAATCATTGAAATTTATTTTTAGCAGGATTTTGACTGGTATCGAAAATTTGCAGTAACTCAATGTGGTCAGAAGACACTTCAAAATAAAGCATATTATGTTTAGTTATGAGTATTTTTCTTACAGAAGAATGCCTGGGAGATCTTCTACCGATTGCAGGATTTGTCGCAATGGCATCAACTTTTTCATAAAACCTGAGCAGAAACTTTTTTGCAACTGCTTTCGACCAATTTCTTTCAAGATAAAAAACAATGGCATCTAATCCATTTAAAACATCGGTTGAAATAATTACTTTGTAAGCCATTTTGAGAAATGATCTTTTACCTCTTCATAAGTATGATATTCACCCTTTTTTATTTGCTCCCTTGCAGTTTCTATTGCAGCCCATTGTTCATCTGTTAAATCATCATCATCTGCAACATCAGAAGATGTTTTGTATTCTACTGCATCCTCATACAACATCTGCAAAACAGTTTCATCCTCCAACTCGTCAATCAACTTATGCATTTTTTGTTTGATTTCTTCTTTGCTCATAAAAAAATATTTGTATAAAGCTACACAATTTCACAAAACAAAAAGAGCCCGGCACAAAAGCCAGGCTAAACCATATCGTATTTGCTTTTAACTCCTTTTTCGGCCAAAAATAATATTAATCACAGCCAGTAAAACAACTGCACCAATAGCTGCTGTTAAAACATAATCAAGCCACACTGTTTTTGTATTGATGTGTACGCCTAATTTGGGCAACAACCAGTAGCCAACAAAGCCACCAATAATTCCAACAACAATATTGCCGAGTAATCCCAGGCCGCCGCCCTGGAAAACCATACCTGCAAGCCAGCCCGCCAAAGCGCCTAAAACAAGAATGACGATGATTGATTGTGTTTCCATGATAATTGTTTTATTAAATTAAAAATGAAGAATTAAAAATTAAAAATTCCTTTGTAGCCGGGATACTGCACTTTTTATGACTATTGAATAATTCATTATATAATAAACCAACTACATTCTTAATTTTTAATTTTTAATTCTTAATTAATTCAGGCTCCTGAAATCCACTGGCACCAGCTTACTCACACCCGGTTCCTGCATGGTTACGCCATAAATAACATCCACGGCACTCATTGTCATTTTATTATGTGTAACAATGATGAACTGGCTGTTCTCACTGAACTTTTTTATCATTTGCGTAAACTTACCAATGTTGGCATCATCCAGTGGTGCATCTACTTCATCCAAAATACAGAATGGCGCCGGTTTAATTAAATAGATGGCGAATAGCAAAGCCGTTGCGGTTAATGTCTTTTCTCCACCGCTTAACTGCCCAATAGATGAAGGGCGTTTACCTTTCGGCTTGGCAATGATGTCAATGGCAGTTTCGGCCAGGTTTTCCGGGTCAACCAAGACCATGTCAGCGGTATCATCGTCGGTAAACAATGCCTGGAAAACTTTTTGAAAGTTTTCCCTCACTTTATTAAAAGTATCCAGGAACTGCTGGTTCGCTGTAGCTTCCACTTCCTGTATGGTTAACATCAGGCTCTCCCTTGCCGTTACCAGGTCGTTCTTTTGTTCAAGAATAAAGTCGTACCGCTTTTTCATTTCGGTGTACGCTTCAATGGCAGTAGGATTTATTTCACCGATATTCTCCAGGCGTTTACGTTGCCGCTCATTTTTCTCTCTCAATTCTTCCAGCGGTGTATCGGTTGTTCTGGGTTCATCAATAATAATGTCGAGATCAACTTTAAATTCCACATTCAAACGCTCTTTCATGCCTGCCAGTTGCAGTTTAAGATCGGTGAGTTTGTCCTTGATCTCATTCAGTAATGTATCAATGCCTTCTTTTGATTTGTGTTTACTCTTGAGTACATTTTCTTTTTCGGCAAGGGCATTACGGAGATTATAATATAATTGGTCGGCCTGATTCAGTGCCTTCTCTTCTGTTTCTTTATTCTGAAGCATGTTAATTACCAGT
>JANOVD010000225.1:0-2219 GCA_031417255.1 Chitinophagaceae bacterium | reverse complement strand
GATTACCTGCGTGGCTTTGGATACCAGGGTGGTGCAGGAAGGGGCAGGGGAGTAGAAATTGCCGAAATGAGTTTTGGTGCGGCACTAAAAGAATCGCTGACTGAACCCGGAAACTGGGGTATGAATTTATTGGCCTTTGGCGAAATGTTACCCAATCACGATAATAAAATTTATCTGAATAAAACGGTAAAAGATAAATGGGGATTACCCGTTTTAGCCATGGATGTGGAGATGAAAGAAAATGAGCTGAAAATGCGTAAAGATATGATGGCCGATGCAGCAGAAATGCTGGAAGCTGCGGGTGTTAAAAATATAAATCAATATGACAGTGGTTATGCCCCCGGCCAGGGTATTCACGAAATGGGTACCGCACGTATGGGCCGTGATCCCAAATCATCGGTATTAAATGGCAACAACCAGGTATGGGATGCACCCAATGTTTTTGTTACAGATGGCGCCAGCATGGCCAGTGCCAGTTGTGTTAATCCTTCGCTTACCTATATGGCACTTACCGCAAGGGCTGCTGACTTTGCGGTAAAGGAATTGAAGAAAGGAAATCTTTAAATTATTATTAAACTGATTAAACTTACATTATGCAACGCAGAGAACTTTTAAAAATAATAGCCGTGCTTACAGGCGGTGCTTTTGTTGGTGGCAATGTTTTTTTAAGCGGTTGTAAAACCACTGTAAAAAAAGGCGAAGGATTATTAAGTGGGGATATGATGGCCCTGCTGGATGAAGTAGGAGATACAATTATTCCGGTTACAGGTACACCGGGGGCAAAAGCTGCCAAGGTTGGGGAGTTTATGAATGTTTATGTGAGCGATTGTTACCGTGCCGATCAGCAAAAGGCTTTTACCGATGGTATTTGGGCTTTGGATAAAGCCTGTGAAAAACAGTTCAGCAAAAAATTTACAGAACTTACCGCATCCGAACGAACTACGATTTTGGTTGCACTGGAAGCTGAAGCCAAATCATTTAACCAGCAAATAAACGATAAAGAAAAGCCTGCCAGGGATATTGCCCGAAAAGGGCTTAAAGAATTTACCGGGGCTCCCATCCATTATTATACCATGATGAAACAGTTAACGCTGTATGGATATTTTACATCGGAAACAGGGATGAAACAGGCACTGCGGTTTTTGCCTGTTCCCGGTAAATATGATGGCGCTTTTCCATATAAAAAAGGAGATAAGGCCTGGGCCATCTGACAAAATTCTTTTTTTACTGTAGATTTACAAAACGTTAATCTCCCGTTTACAAAGCCATATTTTGATTTGCAGATAAGTTTTTTATACGTACCTTTGCGCCGCTAAAAGGCAGGCAGTGTTTGGATGGGCCTTGCTTATTTAGCGCATCATGAGAGTCTATCAATCATATTAACCCCGGTTCGCTTGCAGCGTTCTTAATTGCAGGGGGATGCTTTTAACTAAGGCAAAAGATCAGCAAAGAAATATAGTACAAGAGTGCAGCGCCAATGAAGCTTAATAATAATTCAAAAGCCGGACTCATAACAACAAACATTAAACAACAAACAATAAACTTTTAAAAATGGCAGATTTACGTTATCAACGAAACTTTGGAATTGCCGCTCATATTGATGCCGGTAAAACCACTACCACCGAACGTATATTATATTATACCGGTGTTAATCATAAAATTGGTGAGGTACATGATGGTGCCGCCACCATGGACTGGATGGCCCAGGAGCAGGAAAGAGGTATTACCATTACTTCGGCTGCTACTACCTGTTTCTGGAATTTTCCGATGGAGCAGGGTAAAAAAATAGCCGATACTAAGCAATATAAATTCAACATTATTGATACCCCGGGCCACGTGGATTTTACCGTAGAGGTAGAGCGCTCTTTACGTGTACTTGATGGGTTACTTGCATTGTTTTGTGCAGTAAGTGGTGTTGAGCCGCAGAGTGAAACCGTTTGGCGCCAGGCTAACAAATACAAAGTGCCACGTGTTGGGTTTGTAAATAAAATGGACCGTGCAGGTGCCGATTTCTTAAATGTGGTAAAGCAAATTAAAGAAATGCTGGGCGCTAAAGCCGTGCCTTTGCAATTACCAATTGGTGCCGAGGATAATTTTAAAGGGGTGGTGGATTTAATTACTTTGAAAGCGATGGTTTGGGATGATGCTACATTGGGAATGACTTTTAATGAAATTCCTATTCCGGAAGATATGGTGGAAGATGTGAAAGAGTGGAGACA
>JANOVD010000224.1:0-7900 GCA_031417255.1 Chitinophagaceae bacterium | reverse complement strand
CAGGGCATGTTTAAAAGTATTTATCATTTTATGGCTGTTGACGGGCCGCATGAAGCCGAAATTGATATGCACGACATTGTACGGCTAAAAATGCAGGATGTAAACAAAGTAGAATACCATTCCGGGCATGCCATATTAAATACCGGATCACCACATTTTGTAAAATTTGCCAGTAATGTAGAGGATATTGACGTGTTGGAAACAGGCCGTGAAATACGCTACAGCAAACATTTTGAAAAAGAAGGTATCAATGTAGATTTTGTAGAACCCACTGACGAAGATGAAATTTATGTACGTACTTACGAACGTGGTGTTGAAGATGAAACCATGAGTTGCGGTACAGGTGTAACTGCCGCTGCCCTTATGAATGCACATAATGAAAAAGGTTTTAACCGGGTAGAAGTAAAAACCCCGGGAGGCCATTTAAGTGTTGAGTATAATAAAATTGATGACGAACAATTTGATAATATCTGGCTCTGCGGCCCGGCAGAACTGGTTTACAAAGGCGAAATAGAAGTATGACAAAAACAGAAATTATAACTGCTGCTGAAAATATTTTTAACCGGTTTTCAGAAACCTGTAATAATATTGATGAACCCCGGCTTTTTAAAAGACCGGCAAATAAATGGTCGGGTGCTGAAAATATGCAGCATCTTATTATCTCTACCAACACTACTACCCTTGCTTATGCATTACCCAAATTTTTGGTGCGTTGGATTGGAGGAACTCCCAATAGAACATCAAGAACCTACGATGAGGTAAAAGATAAATACTATAAAAAATTAAGCGAAGGTGGGCGGGCCAGCGGCAGGTTTGTTCCCAAACCCATCGAAATAAAATATGGCAAACTAAAATTAATGGATAACTGGAATAAAACCACTGCAAAATTCATTAAAGCCTTAACCAAAAACAGAACCGAAAAAGATTTAGATAATTACCTGGTAAAACATCCGCTGCTTGGCCCAATTACTTTACGTGAACTTTGTTATTTCACCATTTTTCATACCGAACATCATTTACACAGCATTCAAAAACCTGTTGAAAACCCATGATCCAGTACTTTAAAAATACCGACCAAAAAACCATTGCCATTGATAAGGCCGAAAATGCTGTTTGGGTAAATGTGCTGCCACCACTTAAGCAGGAAGAATTTACCGAACTGAGCGAAACCATGGACATACCCATTGACTTTTTAAAAGACTCACTGGATATTGACGAACGCAGCCGTTTTGAAATTGAAGATGATGTAAAACTCATTGTAATTAAAACACCAACCGAAAATAATTCATTCAACCTGAGCGATTCGTTTTATATCACCATACCCATTTGTATCATACTTACCCATAACCAGATTGTTACGGTTAACTCTTTTGAGAACGAAGCCATCAAAAAATTCCTGAACAGTTTTCAGCACCGCAACCCCGACAGGATGAATATGATGGTGCTTAAAATATTTGAAAAAGTAACAACCAATTTTCAGGACTATTTAAAAGAGATAAATACACGCCGCAACAGCCTGGAACAAAAACTCTACGACAGTAACCGCAATGAAGAACTGTTACAACTAATGCGTATTCAAAAAAGTTTCGTGTATTTTTTAACAGCATTACGCAGCAACGAACTGCTGATGATGAAATTAAACCGCACCAATATCTTAAAATTAAATGAAGAAGAAAGAGATTTGCTGGAAGATTTAATTGTAGAAACATCGCAGGCCCTTGAAATGGCAAACACATACACCACTATCCTCAACAGCACGCTGGATGCATTTGCCAGTATCATCAGCAATAACCAGAATGCAGTGCTGAAAAGGCTTACCACACTCACCATTTTTTTAAGTGTGCCGGTTTTAATTGCCAGTATTTATGGCATGAATGTGCCCATTCCCTATAGCAACAGTCATATGGCTTTTTGGCTGCCTGTTATCCTTTCAATAATCATACTTGGTTTTGTTATCTGGAATTATGCAAAAAGAATCAGAAAATGATCAGCATGTTCAACATCAGGGTGTATGGTGTTTTAATAAATGAAAAACGCCAGGTATTAGTAAGCGATGAATTTATCCGGGGAGCTTACATCACTAAATTTCCGGGCGGCGGGCTTGAGTTTGGCGAAGGAACACGGGATTGCCTGCAGCGTGAATTTATGGAAGAGATGAATTTAAAAGTAAGAGTTACCGATCATATTTACACAACCGATTTTTACCAACAAAGTGCATTCAATCCTGCACACCAGATACTCTCCATTTATTATTTTGCAGAAGCATTGGAACCCATAACTGCTCCGCTTCGCAACAAACCATTCGACTTTGATGAACAGCAATTGAAGATGTATACAGAAACCGGTGAAACAGAAACATTCCGGTTTATAAATTGGGAAGATTTTTTAGAAACATCCGTTACACTGCCTATTGATAAAATTGTAGCTAAATTGCTGAAAGAAAAAAATTGAGATGACAACAACAGCAAATTTTTTTGAACAGGATATTATTCTGGAAGATGAGTTGGTTCGAATAGAACCCTTACTGGAAAAGCATTTTGAATTATTACTTCCGGTGGCAATGGAACAATCGCTTTGGTTGTTTACAGTAGCCAAAATAAATTCGAAAGAAACTTTTAGAAAATATTTTGATACGGCAATGGAAGAAAAGCGAAATAAAAAGTCGTACCCGTTTGCCTATTTTAATAAACAAACACAGCAATATGTTGGCAGCACCCGTTTTGGTAATATTGAGTTTGCCCACAAGAAAGCAGAGATCGGGTGGACCTGGATACACCCCTCCCTACAGGGCACCGGTTTTAATAAACATTGCAAATTCCTGTTGCTGAGTTTTGGATTTGAAACACTGGGCCTCAACAGGATAGAATTAAAAACCAGTTTGCTAAACCTTAAATCGCAGAAAGCCATGTTGAAAATAGGGGCTGTACAGGAAGGCATTTTACGAAAAAATACAATTAATGATGATGGAACTGTAAGAGATACGGTATACTTTAGCTTATTAAACGACGAATGGCCGGCAGTAAAAGAAAATATTTTTAAAGAATTTATCAATGTGTCACTAAGCCGCTAAGCACACAAAGAAAAACTTTGTGCCCTTCGTGTCTTCGTGGGACAAACAATCACACTTCAAAAAATTATTTATGAAAAGATTATTATCCTTCGTCTTTATTATTGCAATTTTTAGTTGCAACAATAAAAATGAGACAACAACCGAAACTGCAACCGATGATTTGTATAAAGAAGTACAAACGGGCGGTGTTAAAGTTATCTCAATTGAAACACCAAAAGGTAAATTCAATGTATGGACAAAAAGTATTGGCAATAATCCAAAAATAAAACTGCTCTTGCTAAACGGCGGTCCGGGCGCCACGCATGAGTATTTTGAATGTTTCGAAAATTTTATGCTTCCCGAAGGATTTGAACTTATTTATTACGACCAGCTGGGCTGCGGCCTGAGCGACAATCCCAAAGACACAACCATGTGGGATTTAGGAAGATTTGTAGAAGAAGTGGAGCAGGTTCGCAAAGCATTAAATTTAAACAAGGATAATTTTTATTTGCTCGGCCACTCCTGGGGTGGTATACTGGCTATGCAATACGCTTTAAAATACCAGGACAATTTAAAAGGCCTCATCATCAGCAATATGATGAGCAGTTGCCCGCTTTACGGCAAATATGCACAGGAAGTTTTGGCGCCACAGTTCGATCAAAAAGTTTTAGATACCATTCGCCAGATAGAAGCCAAAGGCGATTTTGCAAATCCAAAATACATGGAACTGTTGATGCCGCATTTTTATGCAAAACATATCTGCCGCATTCCGTTGGCGCAATGGCCCGAACCGATGAACCGGGCTTTATCAAAAATAAACCAGAGTTTATACGTTACCATGCAGGGCCCCAGCGAGTTTGGCATTGGTGGTAATTTAATTAACTGGGATGTAAGCAAAGAGTTGCCCAAAATAAAAACCCCCACGCTAACCATTGGCGGCACACACGATACCATGGACCCTGAGCACATGAAATGGATGAGCACACAGGTACAGAACGGAAGATCATTAACCTGCCCCAACGGCAGCCACATGAGTATGTATGATGATCAGAAAAATTATTTTCCGGGATTGATACAGTTTATTAAAGATGTGGATAGGGGAATGTTTAAATGAGAGAAAAGTAAATAAAAATGCTTTGTCATTTTGACGATAGGAGAAATCTAAAAAGTAAACATAAATAAAATACAGATTTCTCCTATCGTCGAAATGACAGTACAAATTATTATGGGCTTGCCTGCGGCAAGCCCATAATAATTAAAAAAATCTATCAGCCTGTAAGCCGGATTCTGTTTCACCCTCCGTAGCCTTGGCGAAGGAGGGTACAGGTTATCATTTATCTGGCTGCAACATTACTGTTACAATCTTGCTGCCTACCCTTCGGCATCGGACGAGCCGCCCTCAAGCGCCGGTATATGTGGCATTACAGCACACAAGGTTTACCCAATTTAAGCATTACTGCAAAAACCCGTGAGCTCTTACCTCACGTTTTCACCTTTACCCTCCATAGCTTCAGCGAAGGAGGGTTTATCCTCCCTAAGGCAGTTTACCCACCCGAAGGGGAGTTTATCCTCGATAGCCTTAGCCATGTTGGGAAGTAATTTTCTGTGGCACTTTCTTTCCGCTTTTGGCGGAACCGGCCGTTAACCGGTGTGTTGCTCTTTGCTGTCCGGACTTTCCTTCCCGATATTAATCGGAACGATAACCCGGCTGATAGAAGGCAAAGGTAGATTTTATTTTTTTGCCGGCTAATAGCAGTATTTTAAAACATTAAAATTTTTGTTACATTGCATTAACGCAATAAAAATGGTACAGTTTAACATTGAAAATCAATTTAGAATTGTACAAGGAGTTGTGGCAATACAAATGTTGGTTGCAATTCTATAAGCCTCTTTTATGAAAATTTTCTTTATTATATTAATCTCTGCTCTGCTTGGTTTATCGATATACTTATATCTTAACAAGCAAACAATTAGCCCGGAAAAACAAATTCTAGGTATGTGGAAGCTCGAGGAAGCTGAAATATATAATAACGGAACTAACGAAGTAGAAAAGTTTAACAACTTATATATAAACTTTAATGACAAGTCAGACGCTGTATTCTATAGTTCAGACTCCATATTTAAAGTTATTAGCTACTACATTGATACTGCAAATCAAAAATTGAACGGCCTTAGTATCCATCCAGATATCGACTATCAGGCAGATCTTAAACTTAGCTCTCCCAAAGAAATACTTTTTATCGAAGATGACGGGGAAGATGTAACCGACGGAAGGGACTTTGACGTTTTAAGTATTAGCGATAAAATTCTCACGTTACAATATAAGAGCTTACTGCCGCATGTTTATGTAATTTTTCACTTCAAAAAGTCTCAACAAACTAAGTAACAATATCGTTTATATCATGAAAGAACTGCAGCTAAGCTGTTTGGCAATATGGTGGCGGACGAATACCGTGTTTCAGCATTTGAGCATCCTAATATCAATGAAAATTTCCATTTAAATTCCCAAAGCAATATTCCATACATTTGTTGCATAAACATGGGTGACAAAGCATACATAACGCCAAATGTGCTGAAATGGGCAAGAGAATCAGCAAGAATGACTGAAGAAACTGCTTCCGCAAAAGTTTCAGTAACAGTCGATAAGGTGAAAGAATGGGAATTAGGCGATAGTCAACCAACTATTAGGCAGGCCCAGACTTTAGCTAAAGCATATAAGCGACCGTTTGCCTTATTCTTTCTACCAGACATTCCAAGAGACTTTCTACCATTACAGGATTTCAGAAAAAAAGGCTCAAAAGAGTTAACAACATCTTCAATATTTATAATTCGAGAAATCCAACAAAAGCAAGCTTGGATAAGTGATGTTTATGCAGAAGACAATGAAGAAAAATTAGCATTTTTCGGACGCTTCACAATTAATGACAGACCTGAAGTTGTTGCTCAAGATATTTTAAAGACATTAAATATTACTCCGGCAAATTATAAAACCGAAAACCCAATTAAAGAATGGATAGATGCAGCTGAAACAAATGGCATCTTTGTTTCCCGTACAAGTTTTATTCATTCAAGGTTAAAATTAGATTCTGACGAGTTACAAGGTTTTGCAATTGCAGACCCTCATGCACCTTTTGTATTTGTAAATTCTGATGATTGGAATGCTCCTCAGCTATTTACCTTAGTTCATGAACTGGCTCACATTTGGATAGCTGAAACAGGAATTTCAAATGACATAGAACCTGAGATAAAAAATAAGGATAAATTCCATCCAGTAGAGATATTTTGCAATGAAGTAGCTGCAAATTCATTAATGCCAAAGGAAAATATTTTAAGTTTTCCTATTTCAATATATCAAAATGCTCAGGATGTTTTTAAAGCTGCCAAAACACTTGGTGTAAGTTCATTCGCTTTTTTAGTAAGGGCATTAAACCTTAATCAAATTTCAGTGCAGCAATATCAAAAGTTGAAAAAAGAAGCTGAAATTGAATATCAAGCCTTCTTTAAAAGGGAAGCTGAAAAGAAAGCCGCTTTAAAACTAAGACAAAAAGAAAAACCAGGTGGGCCGAATCCTTATTTGTTGCGTTTGAATAAAAACAGCAGGCTTTTTACGCAAGTTGTACTTGACGCTCTTAGGAGCGGGTATGTGCAACCAACTCAAGCAAGTTTTTTACTTGGGACGCCTGCAAATAATTTTCACAAACTAGAAGCACAAATCTATAGATGAGTGCTAAGCAACATATTTACTGCATCGATGCAAATGTACTCATCCAAGCATGGCAAAAATATTATTCGCCTGACTTATGCCCTGATTATTGGGACATCCTTAATGAATTAGGTAAGCAAAGTCGCATTTTCATTCCGGAAGAAGTTAAAAACGAAATTGTAGTTGCAGATACTTCGGACAAAACTGAGGATGACTTATCTAAATGGTTAAAACGAAGTACAATCCCAATTCATAAACCAACTGAAAATGTAATTGCTTGCTGGCAAAAAATACTTCAAACCGACCCAACCCACAAACTCCTAGTTGATAATATAAAAGGCCGTTCATTGGCTGACCCTTGGTTAATTGCTCATGCTATGGACACGAATTCTACTGTTGTTACCAAAGAAAATATTGACAGTGCTATGAATTCCAAAAGAGTTAAAATACCAAATGTCTGTAAAAACATGGGTGTACGATGCATTGATGATTTTGAATTCATAAAAGAAATTGGTGTAAAGTTTTTCGCCAAACTTTAAAGCAATCATAGTGTAAAGCACGAACCGCAAACAAAAAGTTTTGTGCAATTGGGGGCTGGACGGAAGTACAATCATCGGCATATCCCAGCTCTATATTCGGCGGACGGAATTCTGCCTGGAAGCAGTGCTAACAATCAATTTTTTATTATAAACTTAACTTCGGTTACGGGCAGTGCCGCAGATGGTCAATTCTCCAACTGTACATAACCAATTACAAAACATTATATGCAAACCTGCCTGCCGACAAGCTGATCAAAATAACACATTAAACAATGAAAAATAAAAAGCTGTTATCAGCAAAACAAAGTGAAGAGCTACTCAAAACATTGAAAGCCCGTTTTGAAAAAAACATGAGCCGGCATAAAGGCCTTGAATGGGTTAAAGTACAGGCAAAACTTGATACAGCAGCTGGCGGAGAAAAACTGTGGTCGCTTAATGAAATGGAAAGAACCGGCGGTGAACCGGATGTTGTTGTCCCGATAGCTATCGGTGTAAGCTCCCCCAAAAATAGTACGTTTTAAAAGTAGACACATTTTGTAACTTTAAAAAACGTCAAAGATGAAAAGAAGCACATTCAGTCCTGCTCAAATTGCAGGGATCCTCAAAGAA
>JANOVD010000223.1:0-4851 GCA_031417255.1 Chitinophagaceae bacterium | reverse complement strand
GCAGTAAAAGAGTAATTCATTACTTTATCAAAATGCTGGGTTAAAAAATCGGTAACTACAAGACCTAAATCTGTAGGAAAAAGTTTTGATTTTTCGGCGCCTGTATTTTCCTGGTCGGTAATTTTCCTGATCTCATCATTTTGTAATCTTAAAATGCGGAAATCCCTTTTCACTCCTTCCTTATCTTTTTTCTCTACATAATTTCTTTTGATAATGGTAGAAATAGTGGGAGCGTAGGTACTGGGGCGACCAATACCCAGTTCCTCCAACTTCTTTACCAGCGAGGCTTCTGTGTAACGGGCTGCGTGTTTGGTGAATCTTTCGGTAGCCGTCATTTTTTCAAATGCCAAAACCTGGCCAACGGTTAAATTGGGTAAGCGGCTGTCATTTTCTTCATCATTTTCATCATCATCGGTACTCTCAAAATAAACTTTTAAAAACCCGTCAAATTTTATTACCTGCCCGCTTGCAGTAAGTTCCTGTTGGTTTGTGCTGATATTTATTTTAGCAGTCGTATTCTCCAATTCAGCATCACTCATTTGCGATGCGATGGTTCTTTTCCAGATCAATTCATATAAACGATTCAGGTCATAATCATCTACAGTTTTATTTTCCATGTAGGTTGGCCGTATAGCCTCATGCGCTTCCTGTGCACTCTCATTTTTATTTTTGTATTTACGAACCTGCAGATATGTAGAGCCAAAACTGCTTTTTAACTCTGCTTTAAAGGCATCCAAGGCTGTTTCGCCCAGGCTCACACTATCTGTACGCATATAAGTAATCTTACCGCTTTCTTATAATTTTTGTGCAAGCAACATGGTTTTACTTACACCATAACCCAGTTTACGGCTTGCTTCCTGCTGCAGGGTGCTGGTAGTGAAAGGCGCTGCAGGAGTACGTTTGCCCGGCCTAACCTGTATGTCTTTTACAGTGTATTGAGCACCAATACAACTCTGCAAAAACTTTTCTGCATCTGTTTCGTTATTATATTTATTGCCTTCTGCTTTAAAAGAAACCGTTTTTTGATTCAGGTCAGTTGCTGCCAAAACAGCTTCCAGTTTAAAATTGCTAACTGTTGTAAACTGGTTTATCTCTCTTTCTTTTTCCACAATTAATTTTACCGCCACGCTTTGCACCCTGCCGGCGCTCAAGCCACCACTCATGCCGATCTTGCGCCACAAAACCGGGCTCAGTTCAAAACCAACAATGCGGTCAACAATTCTGCGGGCCTGCTGTGCATCAACCAGGTTCATATCAATGGTACGGGGGTTTTCTACTGCTTTTAAAATGGCCGGTTTTGTGATCTCATGAAAGACGATACGCTTTGTTGTTTTTGTATCCAAACCCAACACTTCGGCCAAATGCCAGCTTATACTTTCTCCCTCACGGTCCTCATCCGATGCCAGCCAAACTTCGTCGCTTTTTTTTGCAAGGCTTTTCAAGTCGCTAACCACTTTTGCTTTTTCGGGCGGTACTATATATGTAGGCTGAAAATTATTTTTAATATCAATACCCATATCATTCTTCTGCAGATCACGGATATGACCAAAGCAACTTTTCACTTCAAAGTCTTTTCCAAGAATTGCTTCAATGGTCTTTGCCTTTGCCGGAGACTCTACTATTAACAGATTTTTCGCCATATTTGTTTGTTCTATTTTGCTTTGTATCCTTTGCCTGCACAGTGTTTTAGTGTAGTTACAAAGTATGCCATTACAATTGATTTTTACTGGCTGTGGCATATTAATTTAACGCCGGCCATTAATGCAATATTACTTTAAAATTGAAAAATGCAAATAAATCTTATTGCAGGTTACAGGACTTTAACCTTTTACATGAACGTTACAAGCATGTTTTTTACATCCGGATCGTGATAAATTTTTTGATGCCCAAGCCCTTTTGTAAGTACGAATTTTATGTTGGGATGGTTGTCTTCTTTAACTTTTAATGCATCGGCCCAGGGTGTAATGTCATCGTCTTCATCATGTACCCAAAGCACCGAAGCTTTAATATTATGCATGGCCCTCCGCATGGAAAACCATTCGGTTTTCTTTCCGCTTACTTTTAATACAATTTTCTCAAATTCATTTCGTACCGCTTCACTTTTCAATTTCAGCATATTAAATGCGCCGTCAACAGCCGATGTAGTTTCGGTAGCAGGGGCCACAAATACAACTTTTGTGTTTTCATCATGCGGTATATCTTCCAAAGCAAGGCTTAAAGAAATACCCCCAAAAGAGTGTGCCAAAAAACTCTGAATGGGGCCGTGTTTTGCAATCACTTCTTTTATCATGCTGCAATATTCTATGGCATTTGTCCGAGTTCCTTCGCTGTTACCGTGTGCAGGTGCATCAAAAGCCAGTACTTCATATCCTTTTTCTACAAGCATGGTAGCATAGTCTTCAAATTTATGAGCAGCAGAGCCAAAGCCGTGTAATATCAATGCTTTATGGGCCTGGGGATGGTTCCACCGGTACCCGTTCACTTTTTTATTATTTAAAGTAAACTGAATGGTTTCGGCATTTTTTAAAGGAGTTTTCTTTACAGATTTTAAAAACGGAGTAGCAAAAACATCAAAAGCTTTTTCGGCAGTTTTCTTTTTTGATATTACACTTAACAATTTAAATTTTGTTTGAACGTAGCCAATTGCTAATCTTTGTATGAGTTTCATATACCTACAAAGTTAAGTTATGCGGATTGTAATTATCGGTTCGGGAAATGTTGCATCGGTTTTAGGCAGGTTATTTAAAAAGAATGATCACGAAATTGTGCAGGTGGTAAGCCATAATGCGGCACATGCAGCAGTATTAGCAAATGAATTAAACTGCAGTTTTGCTGATTATACCGGAAGCATTGATACCGGTGCAGAACTGTATGTTGTGGCAGTTAACGACGGTGCATTATATAATTTAAACAACAGTTTTCGCCTGGGTAATAAATTGATAATACATACAGCCGGCTCTGTATCAAAAGATGTGCTGAAGGATATTTCGGTTAACTATGGAGTGCTTTATCCATTGCAAAGCCTGCGAAAGGAAATGCAATATGCAGCAGATATTCCTTTTTTAATAGATGGTAATACAGAAGAAACAAAAACATTGATTGAAGATTTTGCAAAAACCTTCTCAGCAAATGTTGCCAGGGCAAATGATGATGAAAGGCTGAAACTACATGTGGCAGCTGTTATTGTAAGCAACTTTACCAATCATTTATATGCACTGGCCGAAGAGTTTTGTAAAAAAGAAAATATTGATTTTAAATTACTGGTTCCCTTAATAAAAGAAACTGCTAAACGTGTTGAAACCATTTCTCCGGCTGAAGCACAAACCGGCCCGGCAGCCCGTAACGATATATTTACTTTAGATAAACATCTGCGGCTTTTAGCCAATTATCACAAGCTAAAATATATTTACCTGAAACTTACAGACAGTATTATGACCTCACCCCCAACCCCCTCTCCAGGAGGAGAGGGGGCTTAGAGCTTTTAACAATAAAGATTATTTTATTTAGAAAGGAGACAGTAATGTTTATTTGATAGGAAAAACAATATCAGTTTGTATTTTATAGGCATCAATAGGTTTACCTTTTTTGTCAAGCGGGTCGGTTACATAAATTTCATACGCAGGGCCGGCAGCCATTTTCTTATTGTCTTTCATCCATTCCTTAATAGCATCGTAGCCTTGTGGCAGCAATTCAAACGGGCCGTAAAAATGCGCTATTAAAACTTTCCCGGCTGGCATTTCACGTATTTTAACACCCGCAACTGATTTGCTGCCTGCTTTATTTACCGGTATGCCGGCTTCAAAAAAATAAGGGCCTTTTTGTTTTTTGTACCAGGCCATAGGTGCGCCGGCTGTTTTGAGTTTATTCTTTTTCAGGTATTCCGAAAGTTTGGTTCCGTAAATTTTACCAAGCTTTAAACTGATACGTTCAAATGTAGCAGCACTATCTGTGCAGTAAATAACAATTCGTTTTGGCGCCAGTGTATCTACAATATTGATGATGGGAGGGCGCTGGTATTTTGAATCGGGTTCTTTTTTTGTTTCAATTCTGCCGGCAGATTTTGTACTATCCTTTACCGGTTTGTTTTTACCATCATTATTGCTACATGAATAAAAAAGAAAGGCAGAAAAAATTATTGCAGCGGTAAATATTTTTTTTAAGCGGATGATCATGCGTTGATAAGAAGTAATGTTTAGATTGAAAATTAGTAAAACCTTTCTGTATTGCAAATTTAAAAGCATAGAGGCTAAGTTATATTTTCCTTAATTAGTAATTTAAACTACGTTTGCATCCCGAAATTTGCAGCATATGTACGAGATAACATTTAAGTTTGAACAGAAAGGCCTTGAACCGATAACCCTGTCGGGAATTGAACCCGACCAGTCTGTTTTGGAAGTAGCATTAAAAAATGACATTGAACTGCACCATAATTGTGGCGGTGTTTGTGCATGCAGCACCTGTCATATATATATAGATAAGGGAGATGAATTTTTGGAAGAACTGAGCGATAAGGAAGAAGATTTTATTGACCGGGCCGTAAATCCACGCATAAATTCACGCCTGGGTTGCCAATGTATTTTGCTGGATGGAAGCGGAAATATTTCTGTTACTTTGCCGGATCAGACACAGTTTTTGGGAGAATAGCAAACGTTAATCTGTTAATCCGTTAATTCGTTAATTGGTGAACAGCTTACTAACACTAAAGTCTTTTACTAATGCATACACCCTACGGATTAACTAATTAACCAATTAACTAATTAACATGACCTTCGAACCCCCCATACACTGGAACGATTATGAAGACATTGCCATGAAGCTGTACGAACGCTTTGGTGATGATTTTGGCGAAAG
>JANOVD010000222.1:0-15991 GCA_031417255.1 Chitinophagaceae bacterium | reverse complement strand
CCCTTCCCGGCCCCCCTGCCCCCCAAGGGGGGTTCTGCAGACTCTGATTTTGCATTTACTATTGTTTCGTTATGATTTACAGAACTTCCGGCTTCAGCAGACTGTTTTAAGCCCTCCCCTCCGGGGAGGGTTTGGGAGGGGCTTTCAAAAGTTGAATAGAAGTAGGGTGTCTTCGCTTCAAACTCGGCGCTGCATGTATCAACCATTTTAAAAACACGGGTAAGGCCCATGGCTTTTCTACGTTCATAAATCAATTCAGCATTTTCTTCCTTCATAATGCGAACAATCTGCTCATCACTAAAGCCCAACATTTTTGCTTCGGTTAAAACATCATCAGGCAAAGTTTTTAAATCAAACTTCGCAATTTGTTTTTCGCAATCGCATATTTTCTGAATCTGGTAAATAAACCAGCGGTCAATTTTTGTGCTTTCACAAATTCGTTTTATGCTGGCACCGGCCATCAACGCATCTTTAATGCGGAATATCCGGTCCCACTTGGGAATTTTGATGTACTCGATCAGTTCATCTGCATGCATTAAACTTTTACCATAATAACCAAGTCCCACGGCTTCATTTTCCAGACTCTGACATGCTTTTTGTACAGCTTCGGCAAAACTTCTTCCAATACCCATTACTTCGCCAACACTTTTCATCTGAAAGCCCAAGGTATCTTTTGCTCCTTTAAATTTATCAAAGTTCCAGCGTGGTATTTTTACAATCACATAATCAAGCGCCGGTTCAAAATATGCCGATGTTGATTGGGTGATCTGGTTTTTTAATTCATCAAGATTATATCCAATTGCCAGCTTTGCAGCAATTTTTGCAATGGGGTAACCGGTTGCTTTACTGGCTAGTGCCGATGAACGGCTAACCCGTGGATTAATTTCCACTACAATAATTTCTTCAGTTTGCGGATTGAGTGCAAACTGCACATTACATCCGCCTGCAAAATTTCCCAAATCTCTCATCATCCTTATGGCTGTGTTGCGCATAAGCTGGTAAGCCGTATCACTCAACGTCATTACCGGCGCAACAGTTATTGAGTCGCCGGTATGCACACCCATGGGGTCAAAATTTTCAACCCCACAAATGATCACTACAT
Organism: Chitinophagaceae bacterium; assembly: GCA_031417255.1. Classification (GTDB taxonomy): domain Bacteria; phylum Bacteroidota; class Bacteroidia; order Chitinophagales; family Chitinophagaceae; genus Ferruginibacter. The sequence continues at coordinate 14,889 of JANOVD010000222.1, read as the reverse complement.
TATCTGCATTATCCCGCAATAATTCCAGTTCAAATTCTTTCCAGCCAAGCACTGCTTTCTCAACCAGCACTTCATGTATGGGGCTTGCAATTAAACCGGTATTTAATGCTTCGTCAAGTTCATCTTTACTAAAAACAATACTGCCGCCCGTGCCGCCTAAAGTAAAGGATGGGCGCAAGACCAATGGGAACCCTATTTCCTGTGCAAATTCTTTTCCTTCTAAAAAAGAGTTGGCAATTTTTGCCGGGCAAACCGGTATGCCCATTTCAATCATCCACAGCCGGAATTTTTCCCGGTCTTCTGCTTTATCAATGGCTTTAATATCCACACCAATCAATCTTACACCATGGCTTTCCCATATGCCCAATTCATCCACTTCTTTACAAAGATTCAGAGCTGTTTGGCCACCCATGGTTGGCAACACCGCATCAATTTTATTTTCTTCCAGTATCTGCTCAATACTTTCAACAGTTAGCGGTAAAAGATAAACCCTGTCGGCCATCATGGGGTCGGTCATTATAGTAGCCGGGTTGCTGTTTATGAGAATAACCTGTACGCCCTCTTCCCTTAATGAACGGGCTGCCTGTGAACCCGAATAATCAAACTCGCAGGCCTGGCCAATAATAATAGGGCCCGAACCGATAATTAAAACTGATTGTATGGAATTGTCTTTTGGCATAGCAGGATTGCCGGTGTTGTGGCGTGCAAAAGTAATTGTAAATGATGTAAATAAAAAACCTGTATAAAAACATACAGGTTTTTTACAAATATTTTTTCTTCCGGATAAAATTGATGAATACCTATTTATTAATTGGTACTATAATATCCCAGGCACCTTTTTCAAAAAACTCAATTTCTATCATGGAGTTGCCAAAATTAAATGTACACTTGAACGGGAAGAAAACACCACGGAAGATGGTAACTTCTTTATTGGTTAAAACAGAGGAAGATTTACTTACATATTGGCCCCTGGTAACCTGATGTGCCGTCATTACAGTTCCTGTTTGAAATGAACTTGAGTAAATTGATGAATTACTTTGAAGGCTTTCAACTGTAACCGAAACCGTAGTTTCAGTACTGCTCATTTTAGATACCTGAACCCTGCCTATTTCGGTTGTAACATTTGTAATAACATATGGATTTTCGTATTCGCCTTTGTAATTATCTTTCTTCCAATAACCGGTTACCAAGGTTTCCTTGCCATCTTCAAACTGGTGCAATTCACCTTTTCCGTCCTTCTGCCCTTTTTTCCAGCTTCCATAATAATAATTTCCGTTACTCCAGGTGTATTTGCCCTTTCCTTCGGGCAATCCATTTTTAAATTCTCCATCGTAACTGTTTATCCCTACCGCTTTACCTGTGCCGTTTGCTTTGCCGCTCTTGCATTCGCCTTCATAAGTGCCTTTTAAAGAATCGAGCAATACAGTACAGGCAGGTGTTTGTGCGTTAACTGTATTTATTGCAATGGATAAAAAAAGTAAGAAGAATAGATGTTTCATAAATGCAGTTTTAGCTTAAATAAAGGGTTTGTTTGATTTAGATGTAATTTTATGCTCTATTACACATTACGGATACATTTTTTATAAAAATAATGATTAAAGAATTACGAAAGGCTGTTTTACTGATTTACCTTCTGTTAAATATATATTATTGTTCGGCCCAGTTCTTTCCTTTAAAAAATTACCCGCAGCATTATTTTATTTATCCTGTTAATGCTAAAAACTCATTATCTGCCAATTATGGCGAGCTGAGGCCAAATCATTATCACATGGGACTTGATTGCCGTACCGATCAGAAACAAAACAAAGAAATACTGGCTGCTGCAGCGGGTTATATAGCCAAAGTTAAAATTGAACCCTGGGGTTTTGGAAGGGCTATCTATATCAATCATCCAAACGGATTAACAACTTTATATGCGCATTTAAATGATTTTTATCCCGAACTTGAAAAATATGTAAAACAACAGCAGTACCAATTAAAAAGCTGGGCTGTTTTTTTAGATTTCCCCCCAAATTTATTTCCTGTACAAAAAGCCGACACAATAGCTTTTAGCGGCAACACCGGTGGCTCGCAGGGGCCACACCTTCATTTTGAAATACGGGATACCAGGACCGATAAAGTTTTAAATCCGCTTTTATTTGGCTTTCCAATACCCGATACTATAGCACCCTTTATTGGCAAATTAGCTGTTTACGACAGAAATATCAGTACTTACGAACAAACCCCAAAGATCTATACACTCAAAAAAATAAAGGATACTTTTATAACAAACCCACCCTTACTGATTGTTAACAGCAACAAAGTTAGTTTTGCTATTGCAGCCACAGACCGATTGAACGAACCGGCCAACCGCAATGGTATTTATGAAACGGTTTTATACGAAAATGATATGCCTGTTGTTGGTTTTCAGTTAGACAGTATCAGTTATAATGAAACCCGTTATTTAAATGCCCATATTGATTATAAACATAAAAGCAGCGGAAAAGGGTTTCTGCAACACATTTCAAAATTACCCGGTTATAACAGCAGTGTTTACAAAACAAGCAATGGCGATGGGGTTATTACCATTGATGATACCCTTGTTCATAAAATTAAACTGGAAGTAAAAGATGCAAACGGCAACACGTCTGTTGTGCTGTTTAACATACAGCGAAGTAAAAATTTTACTGAACCTAAAAGGAAAGATTCACCAGCTTATTTACAGCATCAAATATTTCATCCGGGTTTTATAAATCTTTTTGAAAACAACAATATCAGTTTTTATTTACCCGAAAACTGTTTGTATGATTCCATGCGTTTTATGTACAACGAAATAAATTCAAAACAGGATTTTCCATCCGATAGCTATCGGATTTACCAGTTGCTTAACACCAGCGTGCCTTTACAATGTTATTTTCCGGTTACTATCAAAACAGCAAAATATTTGCCTGGTAAAATGATCATGCACCGTTTTGCAAACGGCAGGCACGATTTTAAAAAAGCTGAACCGGTTACCAACGGAAAAGATACCGGCTGGTACAGGGCCAGTTTCAGGGAGTTTGGGAGTTTTCAATTGATGATTGATACAATACCACCAACTATTACCCCAATTGGTTTTAAAAACGGAATGAATGCCGGTAAACTAAAACAAATTGTTTTTGTTGTAAATGATAATACCGAAGAAATAAAGAACTTTACTGCAATACTGGATGGCAACTGGCTTCGTTTCAGCAATGATAAAGGCAGCAGGTTTATTTATGTGTTTGATGAAATGTGCCCACCGGGAGAGCATGAATTAAAAATTATTGCTGAGGATCAGGTGGGGAATGTAGCTGAGAAGATTTATCGGTTTACAAGATAAAGAATCGTTAATCCGTTAACTGGTTAATTAGTTAATCCGTAGAACACGTTCTAACTAATTAACGTTTAAACGGATTAACGGATTAACGGATTAACTATGACACATTTAACAGAAGGACAAAAAGCACCATCATTTACAGGCAAGGATCAAAATGGTAAACCTGTTTCTCTGGCAGATCACAAGGGCCAAAAAATTGTTTTATTTTTTTATCCCGAAGATGATACACCCACCTGTACCGTGCAGGCCTGTAATTTGCGTGACAATTTTGGTTTGCTGAAAAAGAATGGTTTTACTGTTTTGGGCGTTAGCCCCGATGTAGAAAAAAAGCATAAAAAATTTGAAGCCAAATACGATCTGCCTTTTACTTTAATTGCAGATGCCAATCATACAATTATTGATAAATATGGTGTTTGGGGAGAAAAACAATTATACGGCAGAACTTATATGGGCCTGCACCGAACCACTTTTTTAATAGATGAAAAAGGGATCATCCGTAAAATATTCCTCAAACCAAAAAGCAAACAACACACCGAAGAAATTTTAAATGCCTGGGCAACGTTTCATAAGTAAATAACGATCTATTGATAAGTAATGTATCTTTATACCAGGTTTTTCGTTTACTAATTAAATCATCAAACCATGTTAAAAAATATTTGCTTTATTTTATGTAGCAGTTTATGTTTTTTAAATTTTACCGGTTGTTCAAAAAGCAACGGCGGAGGCGGTGGAACTGTAACACCGGGTTTTTGTGATGGGGTAACATCCAAATATTCAACAGATGTACAGCCAATTATTGCAACCAGTTGTTTGCTGGGCAGTGGTTGCCACAGTACCGGTAGCACAAATGCCGGAGGCGAATTAACAGATCATGCTAAAGTTTTTAATAAACGGGTTGCTATTAAAGCAGCTATAAATGCAGGCACTATGCCTCAAACCGGTTCACTTACAACAGATCAAAAGAAAAAGATCATCTGCTGGATAGATGCAGGCGCTGTTAATAATTAATATACAGTTTGAACCAATCAAACTTTAAAATAAAAGAAAACTCCTGGCTGGCAAAACTTGCCGCAAAAAAATTAGGTAACAGATCGGTTGCCATGGTTTTGGGTAAAACCATACACCTGCACAATACAACCAGCGAAGAATTTTTACGGAATGAAAAATGGGTTAAGCACGAGCTGTGCCATATCAAACAATTTAAAAGGCATGGCTATGTTTTTTTTATTGTAAAATACCTGTGGGAAAGTTTACGAAAAGGATATTACAATAACCGGTTTGAAGTGGAAGCCAGAAAAGCTGAAGAATTATGATGCCAAACTGAATTTCATATAAGGGCATGGTGCGGTAGCTGAAATTCATTCAAGGTCCTGTGTGTAAGGTTTTGGCACATCCCGATTGGATTAATTACAAAATCCTATCGGGGTAAAACCCATTCCACTTCACCAAAATCAAACTCCCGTTCAATGGCATCCATAGTTATTAAACGGCCATGTGCAGTAACCCCTTTAATAACTGTTTCAAAATTTATCCCATCTTTTTTTAAAGTAACTTTTTTATTAATCTTATAAAGATGATTATTGTATTGCCCGGTAATTTTTGCAGCATCATTTATTTCCGGTTCTGGTAATTGTTTCATCAGCAAAGCATACAGTTCTTTTGCCAGGTTTATAATATTGAAATTTTTTCCGGTTATCGCCTTAAGTGAAACAGGAGGTATTGAAAAATTTTCAAAATTTGTCTGGTTAATATTTATACCAATACCAATGATGGCCCATTTCCAGGTTTTTCCATTAAATACGTTTTCAATTAAAATTCCTCCTGCCTTTCTGTCACGCCAAAACAAATCGTTTGGCCATTTAATTTTGGTTTCATCACCGGCATAGTTGCTAAAAAAATCAAAACAAGTTATAGCTACTGCTGCACTTAAATGAAACGGAGCTTTAAAACCCAGCTTGCCAGGCTCTAAAACAAGGCTCATGGCTATATTCTTTCCTTTTTCTGTGGCCCAGGTTTTACCTCTTTGCCCTTTTCCGGCTGTTTGGTGCCTGGCAAACCACAACATTCCATGCCTGGCTGTACCGGCATGAATACGCCCCATGGCATAGTTATTGGTACTGTCCACCGTATCTAAAATGTTAAAATTGCCATCCTCAGCCATAATAATTCAAATGGCAAAGAAGTGTTACTTTTGCCATTATTTGCAAGCTACAAGCAACTTTATAAAAAACAATAACAAATCCTGTAATGGCAAAATTTTTCCACAACAGGCATAAAAATTAAAGCAGATTTGAACAAATTAAACGCATTAAATACCCGTAAAAAAAACAGTGTTTTACGGTTAACCAGGAACAGTAAAATTTTCAAAACGATTATTCATGCAATACAGGAGAAAAAGGGCGAACACATTGTAAGCCTCGACCTCAGGAAAATTCCAGAAGCAGTTGCCGATTTTTTTATAATTTGTCAGGCTGGTAATACAACCCAGTTGAGGGCTATTGCCGATTTTGTAGAAACTGATGTAAAAGAAAAGTGCCTGGAGGTTTCTTATAAGCATGAAGGGCGGCAGGGGCAGCAATGGATACTGATCGATTACATTAATGTAGTTGTTCATGTAATGATGCCCGAACCCAGGAAATTTTATCAACTGGAAGAAATGTGGAGCGATGCACCCATAATAGAACATGCAGGATAAAAAAAGCATCCGGTTTTTAACCGGATTAAAACAATACTAAAACACAAACGTCTATTGTTAAAAGGAAAAAGCAATAGTTAAGATAAGTACCCAATACAATGGCACAAAAAAATATGAATCAGCAAGACAGCTACAGGAAATCAAATCCTGACAACATACCTCCAAAAGGAGATGATAAGAAAAAGCCCCGGTTTAATATTTACTGGATATACGGGATTATTTTTCTCGTTATTATCGGGTTTAATGTTTTTCGTAACGTAAACAGCAGCGGTGTTGTAACCGACCAGCAAAAGTTTTACGAAATGGTATTGAAGGGGGATGTAGTAAAAATTAAAACCGTTGGTAACAAAGAGATCGTACGTGTTTATCTTAATAAAGACAGCCTGATTGCCAGAGCTGGCTTTTACAAGCAAATTCTGAATGTAAAACCCAATGATAAAAATTATGAAACTGCTGTTGCTGTAAAGGTCGATCAGCCGCAGATATATTTCAATATTGTAGATGATAAAACTTTTGCACTGCAAATGATTGAATTTTATAAAACCCATCCAACAGTAAAACAAATAATTGATAACCCCGAAAAAGAGGGTGAATTTTTCGGACAGCTTATTCAAACCTTATTACCCATTTTATTAATTGTTCTGCTCTTTATTATGATGATGCGTAAGGTTGGCGGGCCGGGTGGTGGCGGCGGTGCAGGTGGTATTTTCAGTATCGGAAAATCCAAGGCAACTTTATTTGAAAAAGGTACCAGGGTAAATATAAACTTTGGCGATGTAGCCGGATTGGATGAAGCGAAAGTAGAAGTGATGGAAATTGTTGACTTCTTAAAAAATCCAAAAAAATATACAGCCCTGGGCGGTAAAATTCCAAAGGGAGCATTATTGGTTGGCCCTCCCGGAACGGGAAAAACCCTATTGGCCAAAGCCGTTGCCGGCGAGGCACAGGTACCTTTCTTCAGCCTTAGCGGAAGTGATTTTGTGGAAATGTTTGTTGGCGTAGGTGCAAGCCGTGTTCGTGATTTATTTAAACAAGCCAGGGAAAAAGCGCCATGTATAATTTTTATTGATGAGATTGATGCGATAGGAAGAGCAAGAGGTAAAAATATGATGATGAGTAATGATGAACGTGAAAATACACTCAATCAATTACTGGTAGAGATGGATGGTTTTGGAACAGACCTGGGTATCATTATTCTTGCTGCAACCAACAGGCCCGATGTATTGGATAGTGCGTTGTTGAGGCCCGGGCGTTTCGACAGACAAATATCTATTGACCGCCCTGATTTAGTGGGAAGAGAAGCAATCTTTAAAGTTCACCTTGGGCCCATTAAAATTTCTGAAACATTAGACATTCATAAACTGGCAGAACAAACACCCGGTTTTGCAGGAGCCGATATTGCCAATGTTTGTAACGAAGCGGCATTAATTGCTGCCCGAAAAGGAAAAACTGCTGTGGATATGAGTGATTTTCAGGATGCCATTGACCGTGTTATTGGTGGTTTGGAGAAAAGGAATAAAATTATATCTCCCGAAGAAAAAGAAATAATTGCTTACCACGAAGCCGGCCATGCCATTTGTGGCTGGTACCTGGAGCATGCCTATCCTTTATTAAAAGTTACAGTTGTACCAAGAGGAACTGCTGCGTTGGGTTATGCTCAATACACTCCAAAAGAACAATATCTGTACAATACCGATCAGTTAATGGATCAGATATGCATGACCCTGGGCGGCAGGGCCAGCGAAGATATTTTCTTTGGCAAAATAAGCACCGGTGCCAGTAACGATCTGCAGCAGATCACCAAGATTGCTTACAGCATGATCACTGTGTATGGTATGAATGATAAGGTGGGTAATATCAGTTATTACGATCCCAACCAGGAAAATGTATTTACAAAACCCTTTAGTGAAGAGACCGGTAAAATGATTGATGAAGAGGTTCGCAAACTGATTGACAACGCTTACCAGATAACCAAAAAACTTTTAATTGAAAAGAAAGATGATGTGGAAAAACTGGCCAAAGAATTATTAAAAAAAGAAGTTTTGTTTAAGAGTGATGTGGAAGCATTGATTGGCAAAAGGCCATACGAAGAAAAAAAGGCATTGGATATTGTGGTTGAAGAAAAAGGATCTGTACATGAAGAACCATCAACTGAAATGCCGGAAGAATTAAAAACACCACCGGCTATATAATTTGATCATGGCTGTAACTCCGGCAAAAGAAAATATTTTAAAAAGAATCAGGCAGGCACTGAGTAATCCGGTGCCTTTGCCTTTTCCACAAAGCGAAGGAACCAATTCTGTTTTTCATTCTGCAAGCGACAGCTTAGATGTACTGTTTGCACAGGAGTTTACAAACATGCAGGGTAAATTTTCTTTTTGTTTAAATGAAGATGAAATGCTGCAGCAACTGGAGCAACTGATTGCCGCAAAACAATGGACAAAAATTTATTGCAACACCGATAAATGGAATGCCCGTTTCAGCAATACCATTAACCTGCCCGGTTGCGATGCCTCCATAACCGATTGTGAATTTTTAGTAGCCCGTACCGGCACAATTGTTATGAGTACAGCACAACAAAGCGGCCGCACAGTAAGTGTATATGCGCCCATTCATATCTGTATTGCTTATACCAATCAATTGGTGTACGATGTAAAAGATGCATTACAAAAAGTGAAAGAAAAATACGGCGCTAATATACCTTCACTCATCACATTTGCAACCGGCCCCAGCCGCACCGCCGATATTGAAAAAACACTGGTAACCGGTGTACATGGCCCAAAGGAAGTTTATTGCTTTTTGGTAGAGGCTCCGTAATAAATCAGTATATTTGGTTAATGACAGTTTAAATTCATTGTTATGAAAGAGATTACATTTTTGGTACATGAAGCAGAAGAAGGTGGCTATCATGCCGAAGCCCTTGGACTGGGCATATTTGCAGAAGGTGATGATATTGATGGCTTAAAAGAAAATATAAGAAGCGGGATTGACTGTTACTATGATGATAAGAAAGATTGGCCTTCGCTTGTACATCTTCATTATGTAAAGGATGAAATAATGGCACTATGAAATTGCCAAGAAATATCTCTGGCCAGGAGTTGGTAAAAATATTAACTAAACTAGGTTATGAAAAAGTTCAACAAAAAGGTAGTCATATAAAAGTAACTACAAACACTAACGGGCAACACCATCTGGCTATTCCTAACCACAGCCCAATTAGAACTGGCACATTAAACTCAATTTTAAGACAAGTATCTAACCATTTCGGAAAAACAAAAGAAGAAATTTTAGAATCGCTTTTTAAATAAATATGCAACCATAAATTTGTATATTTGGTTAATGAAAACTTCAAAAACATACCGCATTGTATTACGAAAAGAACCAGAAGGTACTTATACAGCCATAGTGCCTGCACTACCCGGTTGTATTACCTGGGGTGAAAATATTGAACACGCTATGGAAATGGCAAAAGAAGCAATTAAAGGTTATATTGAAGTTTTACAGGAAGAAGGAGAACCAGTGCCGGATGATAATGAAACATTAGAATATTCTTTGCAATTGACTGCATAAAATAGGGTGTAAATTTACCTGAGATTTTTAGCCGCTTGATTTGTTATTCTTTAATGCTTCCTACTTTTGTTTCATGAATCAAAGCCCGCAACATTTAATAAAACTATTGGAGTTAAAAGGTTTCATCCTTAAAAGAATTACCGGCAGTCACCATATATTTTTTCATCCTGAATTAAGAAAAACAGTTGTGGTACCGGTACATGGAAAAAAAGATATTCCAAACGGAACATTTTTAAGCATCATTAAACAGGCTGGTATTTCAAAAGAAGAAATTTAAAAATGAGTAACGATAATTATAACCTTTTTGTGTACGGGTCGCTGCGTAGCGGTTTCCGTAATCCGGTTTATCATTACCTCACCAAATATTTTCATTTAGTGGGCGAAGCAATAGTTAAAGGTAAACTATACGACCTGGGCGAATTTCCTGCCGCAACTTCAACAACTGAAGAAAAATTTATTTCCGGAGAATTGTATTGCATCAATAACCCGTTGGAGTTTTCGTGGGCTATTGGCCAGCTTGATGATTATGAAGGCCTGGCTGCAGAAGAAGACGAAATACCTTTATACAAGCGTGAAGAAATTATTGCCTACCACAAAGGTGAGCCGCATACAGCCTGGATATATTGGTATAACAGAGATATAAGCGGTAAGCCAGAAATTGAATCAGGCGATTTAATGCAATACCTGCAGCAAAAAAACAAACCCTGATTTAATGGAAGTAGCAGCAAATAAAAAAATATACTTCCTTTCCGATTTTCATTTGGGAGCACCCAATGCTGCCGAAAGCTTAGTCAGGGAAAAAAAAATCATTCAGTTTCTTAATGAAATAAAAACAGATGCCGCACAGATATTTATTGTGGGCGACCTGTTTGATATTTGGTACGAGTATAAAAAAGTGGTGCCCAAAGGTTATGTACGCATATTGGGCAAACTGGCAGAGTTAACCGATGCTGGAATACCCATTCACTTTTTTGTAGGCAACCACGATATGTGGATGAAAGATTATTTTCAGAAAGAACTGAACATCCCTGTTTATTTTGAACCCAGGCCTTTTGAATTTAACGGCAAAAAATTTTTAGTAGGCCATGGCGATGGGCTGGGGCCGGGTGACCATGGTTATAAATTCATCAAAAAAATATTCCGCAATAAAACCTGTAGCTGGCTGTTTGGAGTACTGCCCCCGTTTGTTGGCATGGGCATTGCACATTACTTCAGCAAAAAAAGCCGGGCACAAACCGGGCAAACCAATGAAATATTTTTAGGCGAAGACAAAGAATGGCTGATCATTTATTGTAAAGAAGTGATACAAAAAGTTCATTTCGATTACTTGATCTTTGGCCACCGTCATTTGCCCATCGATTTTAAATTGAACGAAAAAAGCAGGTACATCAATTTAGGCGACTGGATAAAATATTTCAGTTACGCCGTTTTTGATGGTGAAAATATGGAACTGAAGTATTATGCCCCAGCCCCCTCTATCTCTCTGCCAGCTGGCGGAGGAGGAAATGGAGAAGATCGAAAAGAAGATTGATTTTTTATTAAATCCATTAATGTTGAAAAAACTGAAATTAATATTGTCTTTTCTGTGCCTCTGTGTCCCGATAGCTATCGGGATGGCAATTTCTTTTGCGGCGAAGGCGCAAAACGATTCTGCTTTTCAATTTATCAAATCCATCAAAGGCAGTTTTTCTTATTTTAATGTAGATAATCTCGATCAGATTTACCTTATCACCAACAACAACCAGCTTAAAAAATTAAATGCAAACGGCGATTCGGTTGCTGTTTTCAATGATGTAAAAAAATATGGTAATCCCGACTTTATAGATGTTACTAATCCTTTAAAAGCATTACTGTACTATAAAAATTATTCAACGGTTGTGGTGCTCGACAGGTTATTAACTGTACGCAACAATATCAACTTCCGCAAACAAAATATCTTTTATGTAAATAATGTTACACTCTCGTACGATAATTATATCTGGATATTTGATGAAGAGGATTATAAGCTGAAAAAGATTGATGAGGAGGGTAAACTTTTACAGGCTTCCACCGACTGGCGCATGCTGTTTGATACCGTGCCTGCACCTGTAAAAATAATTGACCGTGATAATTTTGTGTATTTGTATGACCCCGAAAAAGGTTTTTACATTTTTGATTATTACAGCGGCTTTAAAAACAGGCTTGCATTTTTAAACTGGACCAATGTGGAAGTGAACGGAAATACAGTTTACGGTTTCAAAAATAATAAGCTGTACAGTTACCAGTTAAAATCACTGCAGTTAAAAGAATACAACCTGCCTGCGTTTTTCGGAAAATTCATTTCTATTAAAGCCATGAATGGCAAAGTGTACCTGCTGAACGAAAAGGGAGTGGATATTTATGAGTTAAAATAAATTTACCGATTCAATATTGCAGCTAGCTCTTTATCCCATTTACCGGTTTTGCCATATTCCACCACACGGTCAATTTCTTTTCCGTCTTTCATTACAATGATGGTGGGTACAAGGGTAATATTAAATGCTTTGGCAATACTGCCCAGCGAATTTTTTGCACGGTTTACTCCAAACATCGTTATGGCATCATCGGGGAAACCGCTTTTCTCCTGCAGCTTAAAAAATTTAGGTAAAATAAATTGTGTGTCCTCACACCAGGTTCCGCCAAAAATAACAAGCTGGTATTTTCCTTTTGCCCTGGCCATGGCATTCAGTGTTGCGGTATCGGGGTTGTAGCCGCCTTGGTTGGGGCCGTACCATTTAAATGCAGTATCATTTTGAATCAGGTATTTATTCACCAATCCCCTTACAACTTTTACTTCGGGGTGTTTTGGAAGATCCTGGCTTGCTTCGTATTGAGCCTGTGCAAATAAACCGGTTATGCCAATAATTAAAAGTAAAAAGGTCAATAAATATTTTTTCATCACAATTAATTTAAATGGAATTTTTTAAGAAATAAATATCGTATCAAAAAAACAACTGCACTAATGTATTATGTTAACTGCTGGTTATGCAAAATTTATCATACAGTTGGTGAACAAAAAACTGTCAGGCAGACAACCCTTACAGCAACTATTTATAAATCGGCCTTCAGTTCATTCAAAAAGCCCTTTAGTTTTTTTAAAGATTCAATCAACGCAAATTTTTCATCTGCCCGTTTGTTTTGTTTTAAAAAATCCTTGGCACCTTCCAGTGTATATTTTCTTTCACGCAGTAAATGATATATCAGTTTCAGGTTTTTAATATCCTCCGGGCGGAAAAGCCTGTCGCCCTTTCCGTTTTTACGTGGCTTTAAAATATCAAATTCGTTTTCCCAAAACCTGATGAGCGATTGGTTTACCTTAAACATATTGGCAACAATGCCAATGGCATAATATTTTTTTTCAAACAAAACTGCATCTTCGGGGATCTCGATCAGGTCTGCACCTGAATCTTTTTCCTTCAGGCTTACCCTGCCACGGGTTAGTTTTTTATTATCAGCTTTTGCTTTTATTTTATCGGGTGGGGGCTTAGGTACAGCAACAGTTTTTACTACCGGAGTTTCTGTAACCGTTGTATCATCAAATGAAAAAGCTATCTGTTGAAGATCCATAATTAAAATTAGTCAAAACTTTTGGCACTGCCCGTTGCAGCAATTTTAAGCACACGGTCGTATTGCTCCGGCGTTAAATCATTAAAGAAGAAATAAACGGGGTCAACCGGGCTGCCGTTTATATGCACTTCGTAATGCAGGTGCGGCCCCGTACTTGCACCGGTATTACCAACCCAGCCAATTACTTCGCCACGTTTAACCTGTTGTCCGCCCCTCACTTTAATACGTACCAGGTGTAAATACTTTGTTTCGTAACCATAGCCATGATTAATGATTACATGATTTCCGGTTCCGGTTCCGCCACCTGCAGTGGTAATTACCCCGTCGCCGGTTGCATAAATTGGTGTGCCCTGTGGAGCAGTAAAATCAATGCCCGGGTGCATTTTAACTATTCCGTAAATTGGATGAATACGCATACCAAAACCACTGGCAATACGGTTAAGTTGTTTGTTGCTTACCGGTTGTATGGCCGGAATGCTTGCCATTTTTGTCTCCTGGTTATTGATGAGTTTTTCAATGCCGTTGTAACTCTCAAACTGGTAGGCCACCCTTGCCGAAATATTATTCAGCGTTCTTGCAATTTCAAGCCCCAGTTCATCTTCACTTAATAAATTCACTTTGGCAATTTCCTTTTGTTTTTCAATTGATTTTGTTCTGGCACTGTCAGATAAAGGGTTGGCTTCAAAAATAGAGCGGTAAACTTCATTATCCCGTTTTTCCAGATCGGCCATCTGTTGCTGCAGTGTTTTAGCTTTTGTGGCCAGTGCATTGTAATTGTCTTTAATTATCTCGTACTTCAACTCAGCTTCCTTATCAATGGCCCTTGGAAAAAAGTTGTTGTATATATAGATAACTATGGCAGATGTAACCAATGCAGCCGAAATAAAACCAAATACCCGCAGCAACTTAACCCTGAGCGGCGTAACCAGCTTCTCATAGCGAAGTGTTTGTGTATTATAGTAGTATTTTATTTTTTTCATGCTATTCTACCAGTTCTCCCGATGCATCGGGAGGTTGGGGTGAGGCCGCTTTTTCATACCTTCGCAAAAGTTCACAAATATAGCCCGATAAAAAACAAAAATCAACCCCTTTAAACAATTGGTATATGATGACGAGTGCTGAGATACGACAACAATTTCTTGACTTTTTTAAATCGAAAGAACATACCATTGTTCCTTCGGCTCCTATTGTGGTAAAAGATGATCCTACCCTGTTATTTACCAATGCAGGGATGAACCAGTTTAAAGATTATTTCCTGGGCAATAAAAAAGCGCCCAACAAACGGATTGTTGATACACAAAAATGTTTACGGGTTAGCGGCAAGCACAACGACCTGGAAGAAGTTGGTGTAGATACCTACCATCATACCATGTTTGAAATGCTGGGCAACTGGAGCTTTGGCGATTATTTTAAAAAAGAAGCCATTGCCTGGAGCTGGGAACTGCTGACCGATGTTTACAAATTAGATAAAGACAGATTATACGTTACCATTTTTGAAGGCGATGATAAAGAAAGATTACCTAAAGATGATGAAGCTTACAACGAATGGAAAAAAGTAATTGATTTTTCTTCATCGGTTTTGGGCGCGACTTCGAGAAAGCGCTGATAGGCGTCGGCGGCTTCGGTGTAATACTCCATCCGCGAACAGGCGCGCGCGTGTGCGACGTAATAGTCCGGCTCATTCGGGTCGAGCGAAATCGCC
>JANOVD010000221.1:0-5803 GCA_031417255.1 Chitinophagaceae bacterium | reverse complement strand
GATCAAGATTGCCAGGCGATGGTCGCCCCCTGAAATCCAGCTTACCAGCCCGTAGGTGATCGGCCCAGCGTGATTTCTGTACCGGCATATTTGCCATACAATACAACATCACCAGCTTTTTGCTTAACGGGAATGATATTTCCGGTTTGCTCTGCATATTTTCCGGGTCCAACTGCTACAACAGTTCCTTTTTGTGGTTTCTCTTTAGCCGTATCCGGGATAATTATACCACCGGCTGTCTTTGTTTCAGCAGCAGCAGGCTTTACGAGTACCCTGTCTTCGTATAACTCGTAGTTAGCAACTTTTTTTGCCATAATGTATAATTTTGATTTAGTTTAAAAATTAAATGTCCGTTTTTTTACGGGTGGCAAAGGTACAGCCATTTTTGTACCAATCGAATAAAAAAGCAGTTATGTCAGTATATTGAAGAGGGATGTCAGTTTAAAACATCTAAAGCAGACAATTTTGCACATACTAAAATCAAAATCTAAATGAGGTTGTCTCAAGTGATATTCTTTTAATTTCCACAAATACACAAAGGCCACAAAGCAGAAATATTCAATGTAGAATTTTTCTTTGTGACCTTTGTGCATTTGTGGGAATCCTTTTTGAGACAGCCTCCACTCACTCAAACGGTGTAGCTATTCTTTTATAACCTGTTTAATAAATTTCTTGCCGTTTATTTCAGCCTGCAATTGATATACTCCCCTGCTAAGTTTACCTGCAGGCAACTTGAATTGTATCTGTTGTTCACCAACAGCAATTTTTTGAGTTGCCATTAATCGGCCAGACAAATCAGTCAACCTTAATGCTCCCGCTGTTTCAGGCACTTTTACAAATCGTAAAGAGATATTATTTTTAAATGGATTGCCCAGTACAATCATTTCCTGTTGTATTCCCGGCGGTTTTATCAGTACAATATCACTCAGCCTGCTTTTCTCATCTAAATCAACACTTCGCAGCCGGTAATAATTTTTTTCTGATAGTTTTTCAATATCTGTAAAACTGTATTTCTTTACCGTATTGCTGTAACCCGCTGCAGGCAAGGTTGCTATTTTTTTAAAGTTGATGCCATCCCACGATTTTTCAAGTTCAAAATGTTTGCTGTTTACTTCGGTTGATGTTGACCATTGCAGTAAAATATGCTTGTTTTGTAATGTTCCTTTAAACTCAGTTAAAGTAACGGGCACAACAGGAATGCTCAGGCTTGTGGCCCACATGGCATGTCCATGTGTGCCAACCAACAGTTTATTATCTTCCTTTCGCAATGATAAACTGGATACAACTGCATTGCCAATTTCGGTTGCCCCCTCCTGTGTCCAGGCCACTGCCCCGGGCAATCCCATAGAAGCAAATAAGCCGGCAGAAGTGCCTACAAAATATTCAATGCCTGTAGCCGTTAAAGCAATGGCACTGCTACGGTAAGAAGGAAGGGTTAAAGCGCCTTCAACCGCCGTCCAGGTAGGAGTTGCTGAATTTGCCGTACCGGTCCAGTAAACACTTGTAATACCATAATTTGAAAATGTTACCAATGCCGTATCATCATTCCGGGGGTTTAGTGCAATACTGCTTACATAGCCCGATGCCGGAAAACCCGCTCCGGTTATATCTACAGGCCCTGTACCAGCTGCCACCCCTGTAGGATTATCAAGCCTGTACACTCTTCCATTACTTGTGCCCAAAAACAAGCTGGCAGTTGATGCGCTATAAACGCCCCTTGTGGTTGCAATAGCTGTTATATCATTTGCCCCTCCAACTGCAGTTGCTATACCAGTCATCGAAGTCCAGGTACCCGATGTTACAGTTGAAGCAGATGTTGTTCTATACAAAGCATTGTCGTTGGCATAATATAATCTTTCGGTATTATCAACATCTAAATTAAAAAGGGTGATAAACAAACCGGTTCCTGATTCTCCGGGAGGAATAATAGAGGTACCAAACCCAGAGCCCAATGTTGCATCCCTTCGGAAAATTTCGCCATTTTGAAAACCTACGTATTCATATTGAATACCTGCTATAAGAGTTGATAACCCCACGGAAACTCCATCTCCGCCAAAAATACTTTCAAGGATTGATCCGGTGCCACCGATATTACGGGATGTACCATTATCCTGGGAACCACCAAGAACTTTGCCATTAGCCAGCCGGGGATCTACAGTTACATAATAGTATTGGTATGTTCGGTAACCGCTATTGATCTGAGACCATACTACAGTTGCTGCTGTATTAACCAGCGTTCGCTGAATGCCGCCATCATTGCCACAAAGCATAATTAAAGGACTGCCGGGTTGAAAAACAAAAGCATGAATATCGGGGTGAGAACTTGGGTATAAAGCATAACTTGCCGCAGTTGCATATCCACCAATCCTCGTCCAGGTAAGGCCTGCATCTGAAGAGCGGTAAGCATTTGTACCGCCGATAAAAACCGCAGTGGAATCATCAGGTTTTACTGCAACAACTAAATCATAACCGCCTTGTACTGCAAAAGGATCATTACCAGAAAGGCAACCTGGTTCATTTGGCAAAGTAGCAGACAGATCTGTCCAGGTTGCTCCTATATCATCCCAACGAAAAAATTCTGCTTCCACAGTACAGGCTCCTACAGTAATGGAATAAAGTGCATACAAAATATTTGGTTTGCTGGGTGCAATAGCCAGTACCACCCTGCCATAAGCACTTTCGGCATTCCAGCCAGCCGGAGATCCTCCTGCACCTGCACCTGCAATACGTGTCCAGGCACCAATATCTCCGGATGTGGCACCTGGTGGAGATGCCCAAACACCATCCACGGTTGAAGAGTTTGTTCCTGCAAATGAAGCATATAATCTTCCGGTGCTTGATACAACAACATCTGTAGTTTGAGTTGAGCTTGCTAACGTACCTGGTAAAACATCTACCCAGGTTGTACCACCATCAACTGACCGCATGATTTTTGCAAGACATGCCACATATACATTTCCATCCGTGGGGTCAACAATTACCTTTTGAATACAATCCGCTCCCGTACTAAATGTTTCCAGGGCTGATGTATTTGACGTAGTTAACCTTGCCCACGTTTCACCATTATCAGTTGATTTATATACTCCATTTCCCGAATAAAATGCACTGGTAGCACCAGCAGAATTTCCAGATGCTTCACCCACCCCATAATACCAGGTATCCTCGAAGCCAACACGGGTATCCTGAGCAATACTTGTGCAACTAAAATGTGCCCCGGTAGGGCTTTTACGTACCCAGGTAGTTCCATTATCAATTGATTTAAATACACCGCCACTTACACCTCCGGCCAATATAACCTGATTGCTTGTTCCATTAAAACGTACATCATACGCAATGGTACGGGTTCTGCCACCCAGGTTATCGGGCCCCTGGAAAGTATAAGAAGTTCCTGCCGCAACAATATTATTTTGCTGCTGGTTGGCCAGGATCGCTCTTGCCTGTTCCAGCTCTCCTGTAAAACTACCCTCCGGAATTTTCCCCGTTGTGGGATTTTTGATCATGTTGAATTCATATTCCATGGCCCCGTTAAAGTCAGTATGCCCTTTCGTTTTTTTGGGATAATGTTTTTCTTTTTCAGAAATATCCTTTGTATTGTTTTTACAGGCTGTTAATAACACAATTGCTGATAAAACAGGGCATAGAAACAGAAAACTACTTTTGTAAAATTGGATTTTCATACCTGGCCATTAAAGTGAAGAAAATGATTAAAAAAGCAAGTTAAAAAAAATGTTCAGCAAATACAAATTTAAGCCTGAGCTGATAAGCACATTTTATACTCCCCAAATTTCACCTATCTTCGCCCCCGTAAAAACAGCTCTTACATAATGATCAGCAGAAGAAATATCCGGGTTAAAGTGATGCAGACCTTATACAGCATTACCAGTATGAATGGAGATGTAAAACCGGGTGAACCGCTTAGTATTCTTACCAAAAAGATTGAACAAAGCCGCCAGATATTTACCTACCTCGTTTATTTTATAACCGAAGTGGCACGGTATTCCGAAACCGATGCCAGGCAAAAAGCATCCAAACAGTTGCCTACAAAAGCCGATCTCAATATCAATACCAAAATAGCGGGCAACGAATTATTGTGGATGATTGTAGAAGAACCAAGTTTTAAAACAGCCATTGCAGAATTAAAACCGCAGCATATTATTGATACCGGGTTGTTGAAAAAAATTTATCTGCAACTGGTTACTTCACCTGAATATACAGTGTATATTGAAGAACAAAGCAGGAACAATAAACTGGAAAAGGAAATGCTGGAATTTATTTTCTGCAACCTGATGCTGCCCAACGAAGATTTTATTAATCATGTAGAAGAGCAGTTTATTCATTGGGATGATGATGCCGAGATGATGAACCAACTGGTGTTGAATTTTTTGCACAAACCTGCACATATAAATTTTACAGACATACTCAGTAAAGAAAAACGGGAATTTGCAAAAAGCCTGTTACAAACGGTTTTAGACAAAAAAGAAATTTGCATGGAGCTGATAAAACCAAAATTAAAGAACTGGGATGCCGACAGGATAGCCTCGCTTGACCTCATCATCCTGCAAATGGGTGTTTGCGAATTTTTATTTTTCGAAACCATCCCCACCAAGGTTACCATAAATGAATACATTGACCTGGCGAAGGATTACAGCACGGTACAGAGTGGGCAGTTTGTAAATGGCTTGCTGGATAATATTCATAAAGAATTATCGGCCGAAAATAAAATAACCAAGAAGAGTTTTAAAAACAGTACGATATAAATAACTTTGCAAAAAATAAAACATTGAAAAAATATATCTTGTTTTTGTTTTTACCGGTAATTTTTATTTCCTGCGATAACCGCCGGAAAGATAAAATTGCCGATGATAAAGCAACACAGATTGCGTTGGCTTTAAAAGATTCAACCACTGTACAGATCATTGACACAACTTATAATTACGGTAAAGTTACCGACGGAGAAAAAGTAACATACAATTACCGTTTTAAAAATACCGGTACCAAGCCTTTGGTTATTGTAGAAGCCAGTTCTACCTGTGGCTGCACGGTTCCTGAAAAACCCGAAAAACCGATAAAGCCCGGTGAAACCGGATTTATAAAAGTAGTATTCGACAGTAAAGGCAGGGTTGGCAGTACACATAAATTTATTAAGGTAATTTCAAATGCAAATCCCGCCTTTCCGGATTTGCTGTTAACCGGAGAAGTGCTGAAAAAAGAATAAAAAAGTTTAGGAGGTTTAGAAAGTTTAGCTTTGCATCTTCTAAACTCTAAACTCTAAACTCTAAACTTTTTAACAAATAAACAAACAACATGCAACAATTAAGTATTTTTTTAACGATGGGACAGGGTAGCCAGGCAGGTGGAAGCACCAGCACTTTAATTATGATGGGATTGATGATCCTTGTATTTTGGTTATTTATGATAAGGCCGCAGGCAAAAAAAGCAAAAAAGCAAAAAGAGTTTATCAATAACCTGCAAAAAGGCGATAAGATTGTAACCATTGCCGGCATACATGGTAAGGTAAACAAAGTAAGTGATGATAGCACACTGGAACTGGAAGTAAGTCCGGGCAGTTATATTAAAATTGAACGAAGCGCCATCAGTATGGAGTGGACGGCCAATATTAATAAGCCGGTTGGGGAGGCGAAGAAATAAAACGCTGATTTCAGTGATTATCTGATTTATCAGATTTATACATATTATTCCGGGATTGAAGTTTAACTTCGATTCCGGATTTTTATTTTTATTAATAAAACATAATTGTCCCCCTTTAGGGGATATGGGCATGCTTAAAATTGGTCTCACAGGC
>JANOVD010000220.1:0-6068 GCA_031417255.1 Chitinophagaceae bacterium | reverse complement strand
TTGTAGGTAAGGTGCCGTTTAAAACATCAGGCGCCTGGATCATATTGCCCATATTATCATAGTAAATACTGGTAAGTGGCTGCACACTTGTTGCCTTGTATTGAATAAAATCCAGATCGGCTGTTATCTCCTGGCCTGCTGTATCCAGCTTAGTTCTTACATTAAAATTACTGCTGAAGTTTTTCCACTTTTCATCATTTTGAGTATAAGCAGAAGTTTGCCCGGTTAATACGTTGTTAGGATCATAGATATATGTATTGGTACTGCTTTTCCAGGTACTTGGGGCATAAAAACCATTTAATACCACACCAATTGTTGTATTTTTCGATACTGTATAATCCATTCCCATTTTGGCATTGTAATACTGGCGTTTGTTTTCCATTTCCGATTTCTGGTCAAAAATTGATTTGATAACTTTTGTATTGGCATCACGGAAATTTCTCAGCATATAAAGTTCCTCACTTTTATGGTGACGGTTGTAATTAAAGTTGCTGAAGAAGTTTACTTTTTTGTTACGGTAGTTAAAACTCACTGCCTCATTAAAGCGTGCGTACCTGCCCTGTGTGTATCCCGTGGTTATACTTCCGTTGTAACCAAACATTTTGTTCTTTTTGGTTTTAATATTGATAATACCTGCATTACCGGCTGCATCATATTTTGCAGGCGGGTTGGTCATGATCTCGATCTGATCCAACTGGCTGGCAGTCATATTACGTAACATATTAGCCAGATCGGGGCCACTTAAATAACTTGGGCGGCCATCCAGGTAAATAATTACGCCAGACTTTCCCTTCAGGCTGATATTACCATCTTTATCTACAGTAATACCGGGCGATTTTTCCAAAACTTCCAGGGCAGTACTGCCGGTGTTGGTAATAGAAGCATCAACATTTACAATTGTTCTGTCAAGTTTTCTTTCAATTAATGGTTTTTTGGAGTTTACTACTACTTCCTTCAGCCCTTTTTCGGCCTGAACAAGTTGTAAAACGCCCATATTAACTGTTGGTGTTGCTGCAGAAACTGTAATTGCAGAACTGTAGGTTTTAATATGACCTATTGAAGTTGCAAGAACCAGGTAACTTCCTTCCTTGAGATTTTCGAAAGTAAAATTACCCTCTTTGTCTGTTACTGCAACTTTAACCAAATTAGAATCTTTGGCTTTTAGGAGTGAAACAGAGGCGGCATCAATTATTTTTTGATTGCCCCCGTCTTTAATACTTCCGGATATTTTTCCGCCGGAAGAGGCGGATTGGGCGAAACTGGACATGCCAATGGCAGTGGCAGCCAGCAGGCTGAATAATTTTTTCATGGCTATACTTTTTTGTTTTTAACCCGAATGGCTATCGGGCGGTTTTAAAATAATCAGTTATATACTTTGATAACTACTTCACAAAAGTAGGTACTTGGTTTTACATAGTACATTGTTTTGTATTGAACGGTTAATTTCAGGGATATTTGGTTATATACCTGTATATCTAATACCTGAAGAAAGGTTACAAAGAAACAAGAATCAAGAATCAAGAAACAAGAATCAAGAATCAAGATACAAGAATCAAGATACAAGAATCAAGAAATAAGAGAAAGTGCTTAGTTTTATTATGCCTTGGCTGCTTTTCGTTTTACGATGATGATCAAAGTAATACCTGCCAATACTAGCAGTAATGAGATTACTTCGGCTTGCGTAGGATTAAAACCGAATAGTGGAAAAGTATTATTTACCCTGATCAATTCTACAGTAAATCGTTCTAAACCATTTAAAATGAGATAGAGACCAAACATTACCCCCGGAATTTTTATGCGCCTGCGAATTGCCCAGAGTATTAAAAACAGCAAAGTACACACTACTGTTTCGTAAAATGGAGTAGGAAAAACAGGTTGAGGCAATGCCCGGCAATGCTCATCTGTGCAGTTGGCTATTAATACACCATCGTTGTTTACATTTTTGGGATAAGTATAAGCAACCATCCAAACCGGTATAAATGAAGGCGCTTTTAATGATTTATGCGGAACCTTATCCAGGCTTTCATAAGTTCTGTCGGTTATCCTTACAAGACCCGAATCGCCATCCCTAACCTTTCCTTCTAAATAATAAGGCGCATTTTTATTAAGCTGATTTTGATAATCTCCGGGGGTTGCCTCAACAACTTTTCCTTCGGCATTAACAACATAAGCGCTGTTATAAACGCCCCAATCTCCATCACCCGATACCTGGCAGCCAATACGGCCCACAGCATAAGCAAGTAAAAGTGCCAGCCCTGCAGCATCAACCAAATGAATAATTTTTATGCCTTTTTTTGAAGCATACCAGCAAATGGCAATGGCGGCTAAAATCAATCCTCCGTAAAAAGTCAATCCGCTCATCGATAATAAACGGCCAACAGGATCTTTTACAAAATCGCTCCAGTTTTCGAGGTTATCAAAAAGCTTGGCACCAATGATGCCGAATATCAAACCCAATATAATAATGTCGCCCACCCTGTCGTGTGGCCAGATGCGTACATTACGCCTTTCGGGTTCTTTTAATTTTTGTTTGTTTTTATCCCACCATTTAAACCAGGCTAATAGCCCGCCCAATAACAAACCTCCCAGTATATTTCCTTCAGATGAAAAAATATATTCCTGCGGATTCATCTCTGCAGGCTTATTGAAAAACAAGCCGATTATTTTATATCCGAAAATAAATCCAACAACGGCATTAATAAGCAGATCCATGAAAGATGCCGGTTTACCTACCATAAGCATTTCTTCCCTGGGCGATAACAACCCTTCTTTTTCTTTACGTTGTAATTCTTTATTTAAAACAATTGCAGCAGTAACAAAGCCCATGGCAACCATCAGGCCGAAAGTATTTAAAAAACTGAGGCCATGCCACTCTACACCAAACCAGTCTTTAAATACATAATATAAGTTGGGATACATCTGTTAAGTTGTGGTTTTAGTTTTTAGGACTGCAATATATTCAATATATCAACGCCGTGGTAATAGAAAACCTCCTGTAAAAACAGGAGGCATTATTAAAGTACTTACAATTTGTATCAATTACAATGTTGTTCAAATGCACCTATCAGGTTTTCAGCAATCATTTGAGCGCTACGGCCTTCAATATTATGGCGCTCAATAAAATGAACCAGTTTACCATCTTTAAACAAAGCAATTGCAGGCGATGAAGGCGGATAAGGCATTAAATGTTCTCTTAACTTATTTACCGCTTCAATATCAAAACCGGCAAAGCTGGTGGTAATATTATCAGGCCTTTTGGTGGTATTGTGCACAGCCATTAAAACGCCAGGCCTTGCTGTGCCTGCGCTACAACCGCAAACAGAGTTTATCATTACTAAAGTAGTCCCTTTTTCGGCAAGTGTGTTTTCAACTGCTTCAGCAGTTAAGAGTTCAGAAAAACCATTCTCCGTTAACTCTTCTTTCATTGGTATTACAATTTCTTCAGGATACATATTGCTTATTTATTTTTTTTATGGAATGTAAAATTACATACTTCTTTTAAAAAATATTCAAACCCTTAATACTATTCCCGATATCGAAATCAATAAAACGGAAATAATGGCATTGCAAATAAACTCCGGCAGTCATAATGGCTTCATT
The DNA here is from genome assembly GCA_031417255.1 of Chitinophagaceae bacterium. GTDB lineage: Bacteria > Bacteroidota > Bacteroidia > Chitinophagales > Chitinophagaceae > Ferruginibacter. The sequence continues at coordinate 2,468 of JANOVD010000220.1, read as the reverse complement.
CCTGGCCTTATTTTGAAATTTTGTCTTTAAAAAAGCATTGGAATATAATTTGACGATGATTACATAGAAAACAAAATTTAAAAACTTAAAAATTAATAGCTATGATATTCGTAAAAGCAAACAACAAAACTTTTGACGGCATCATGAATGAATTATTCAATGAATTGCCGGTTAATTTCAGCAAGTCTATCAGAGAAGATGTATTACATTTTCCGCCTGCCAATATCGTTGAAAAAGCAGATCTGTATAAGATCGAACTGGCAGCCCCGGGCATGCAAAAAACAGATTTTATTGTAAAACTGGATGGCAAAATTTTAACCATCAGTGCCGAAAAGAAAACAGAAGCAACAACGGAGAATGAAAAAATGATCCGTAAAGAATTCGGTTACAAATCTTTCAAGCGCAGTTTTACTGTTGATGAAAAGATAGATGGTACCAATATTACAGCCAGGTACGAGAACGGAATTTTAACACTGGAACTTCCCAAGAAAGAAGAAGTAAAAAAAGATGCCACAGAAATTGTGATTCAGTAAGCGTAGTTTTTTTTCATAAATATACAGTTGGTTTGGCTGTCTTTAAAAAGATAGGATCGGCCCTCTCATTCCTGAGAGGGCCCTTTTTTTATTCGCAATTGGTTTTTCGGCGTGTGTCTAATATGTATTGTATTTTCCACTCATTGTTAAGCCTTACCAATTGAAAGGAATTTACTCCACAACTGTAAAATTTTCCATTAAAATACAGTTTGAATGGCGTCCATACTGAAGCCATCGGGCCATCTATTTTAATATCCTTAAATACGACCTGTTCATCAGCTGCACCTTTGGGTATGGTTGCAATAATTTTTGCAAAGTCGCTTACGGTTTCTGTAGTAATGATGGTTTTACCTTCCTTGTTTTTACCAAAGGTTTGCAGAATGGCGCTTTCAGTAAAGCACGATCTTACCATCATGGTGTCGCTTTCCTTCATACCCACAAACATTTTATTGATAACTGCTTTTATGGAATCTTCGGTTGTTTGTGCAGATGCTGCACCGGTGAAGATAACAGTTACCAAAAGAAAAACGAGGATAGACTTGTTGAGCATTGTATGGCTTTTTAATGAGCCATAAAAATAGGCAGTGTAGAGATTGCTGATTAGAAAATTACATGAGTGGTTATATCATAAATTAAAGTGACTATCAGGTTAAATCAACCTTAAAATGGAACCACATAGATACATAGTGCACAATAGAAAAAAAACACATAGAATCCTATGTGATCCCGATAGTTATCGGGACTATGTTTCTATGTATCTATGTGGTTCAAAAAAATTGAAGGTTTAGTTATCCCGGTAGTCCTATAAATCAATACCCCAAAATCTTCAACATGCTTTGTGCTGTTTGTTCTTTGGCATACACCCAGTCAACCAGTTTACCATTTTTATCGTGCCCGACAATAATATGCTTGGGCGAAGGAATCAAGCAATGTTTAATGCCGCCATAACCACTTATCTGGTCCTGGTATGCCCCCGTGTGAAAGAAGCCGATATACAACGGTTCGCCTTCGCCTACTTTTGGCAAAAACACTTCATTAATATGTTCTTCGCTATCGTAATAATCGTGGCTGTCGCAGGTAATGCCGCCCAGCACCACACGCTGGTATTCGTTATCCCATTTATTTATGGGCAGCATTAAGAATTTTTCGCCAATGCCCCAGGTATCGGGTAAGGTGGTGATGAAAGAAGAATCGATCATATACCAGGTCTCTTTATCGTTCTGCATCTTCTCTCCTATTACACTGTAAATATGCGCCATGCTTTCGCCCACCGTATAACTGCCAAACTCTGTAAAAATGTTGGGCATGGGCACCTTGGTTCGCTTGCAGGCAACTTTAATATTACGCACAATTTCATTGATCATGAACTGGTAATCATACTCAAAACCCAGTGAATGTTTAATAGGAAAACCACCGCCGATATTTATTGAATCCAGTTCGGGACATATCTTTTTCAACTGGCAATAGAGGTTTATCACTTTATTCAGTTCGCTCCAGTAATAAATATCATCTTTAATGCCCTTGTTTAAAAAGATGTGCAGCATTTTTAACTGAAACCGGTGTTCGTTGCCTTCAATCTTATCTACATAAAACTCCAAAATATCTTTTGCCCTGATACCCAGTCGTGATGTATAAAACGGAAAATTAGGTTCCTCTTCTGCAGCCACACGAATACCAAGATTGAAAGGAACTTTTACAGATTTTATATACGCCCTTAACTCATCCACATTATCAAGCACCGGAATTACATTTTTAAAACCGCTGTTAAGCAAACCGGCAATTCGGTTGGTATAAGGCTTTTGTTTATAGCCATTGCTAATGACGTAGATATCTTTATTGACCTTTTTTCTGGCGTAGAGTTTTTTTATGATGTCGATGTCGTAAGCATACGAAGTTTCAAGATGAATATCACTTTTTAACGTTTCTTCCACGATG
>JANOVD010000219.1:0-11653 GCA_031417255.1 Chitinophagaceae bacterium | reverse complement strand
GATTGATCCAGCAGCCATGCCAATCGGGATGTGTGGCATCATTATCTGTTGATTTAAAGGTTTTGCCGCCATCAGTACTTAGCAATAAATCGTAACCGCTTATTACAACTTTATTTTCATTGGTATTACTTACCGAAATCTTTCCAAAATAATATCCATAGGTATTGTAGGTGTTCAGTCCTTTTGTATTTACCTTTTGCCAGGTTGCGCCTGCATCATCACTGCGGTAAACTTCGCAACCAATAATAGGTGTTTCAAATAATGCTGTATTGGCGTCAAAGAGGTAATTATAAATTTCGGTTGGTTTTATCTTATCTGTTTTCACCAACTCTTGTACTGATGCCGCTGTATATTTTTCTTTAAAATTATTTTTAATTAAAAAACTGTCTAATTTTCTATAATCAAGATTTAAAAAATCATCTTTGGTAAGGTCTTTAAAATTTTTGAGTACATAATTGGTATCAATTTTTTTCTGAGCCGTATCGGGCCTGCGGCCCTGGTTATCTAATGTTGCATAAATAATATTGGGGTTTGATGCAAATACAGCCAAACCAATCCGCCCAAGAACATCACCCGCTGGAAAACCGCTGCCTGCAGCAGATACATGCTTCCAGGTATTGCCGCCATCGGTGCTTTTATAAATGCCCGAAGTTTTTCCACCTTCTTCAAAATTCCATGCTCTTCTTGTGCGGTACCACATGGCAGCATATAATTCATCCGGATTTTTTGGGTTGATATCCATATCAACAGCGCCGGTATTTTCATCTACAAACAAAGTTTGTTTCCAGGTTTTACCACCGTCGGTGGTTTTGTAAATACCTCTTTCTTTATTTGGAGAATACAAATGCCCAAGGACTGCTACCCATGCAATATTATTATTTGTGGGATGCAGGTTTATTTTTCCGATATGATGGCTTTCGGGCAGGCCGAGATATTCCCAACTCTTGCCTTTATTTGTACTTTTATAAATACCCAAACCCGTGTATGAAGAACGGCTGCTGTTTACTTCGCCGGTACCAACCCAAATAGTGCCAGATCTCCAATCCACTGCAATATCTCCAATACTGAATGCATTCTCTTTATCAAAAACCGACACCAGGCTTTGCCCGTTATTGGCCGTGTACCATAAACCGCCTGATGCATAAGCTACATAAAATTCTGTAGGCTCTGCCGGGTTTACATCTACATCTACCACCCTGCCACTCATTACACTTGGGCCTACATTACGAAATTTAATGCTGTTTAAAGTGGTATCTTTTTCAAGCAATTTTCTTTTTGGTAAACTGTTTAATCTATCAGCAGCACTAGTTGGCGTAATTTGTGCATGCAAAGAATTAACAAAAAGAAAAAGCAGTATTAACGTAAATTTGAAAAGATTTTTCATCGTCAGGTGTTTTGGTTTGATAAGTTGCAAACAATAAATATATCATTATGCAGATTTTAAAAATACGGCAATTGTTGGTATTAACCATAATGCAGTTTTTGTTTTTTATGAATGGGGCAGCACAGTATAAAAGTTATAAACTGAATGCTGATAGAGATACCATTAACGCTGTTGACATGAAGGATATGAAACAGGGAAAATGGGTGATACATGTAGAGCCGTTAAGAGGAGAACCCGGTTATGAAACTGAAGGCATTTTTAAAAATAATAATAAAGAAGGCATTTGGCGGCATTACAGTCTGGAAGGCGATATTATTGCCGTTGAATTTTATAAACTGGGCGGCAAAGACGGTGTTCAGCAATATTATACTTACCTGGGCGATCTTATCAGGGAAGAATCCTGGCGTGCTTATGATCCCGAAGCACCTTATGATACCGTTGCCGTTTATGGAGAAGGCAATAATGAGATCATTGATTACAAGATCACCAAGGCAGAGCAATACAGTGTGCGGCATGGTGAATGGAAATATTATGATCCCGGCACAGGCCGGTTAATGAAAGTTGAAAAATATATCCGGGGCCACCTGGAAAAGCCGGGTGATAATTCAAAAACTGTTGTTGCCCCTGTTGAAAAAAAGAAAGAAGTAGAAAAAACACCCGAAATGCTTGAATGGGAAAAGAAAAATAAAGGCAAGAAGAAAGTGGTGAGGGATGGAAGGACGTATTCGGGTGGGTAGATGTCTGGTCACAACGAAAACTCCTGGGAAATAATTAGTTCCCCAGAATCGTTTTAATTTCTCTCCTTATTGCTTTTTCTGACTGTTTTCCGATTGCTTTTATATTTATCCATTTCTTCCCTGTATTCAATCTGAAATAAATAAAAGGGTTAAATGGAGACAACCCCATTCTTGCAAATCCCATCCTGGGAATAGATAAGAGATCAGTATTTGCTGAAAGATGATCCAGTTCCGTTGAAAAAGAAAGTGAAATATTATTTTCTTTAAGATAGCTGATTTCTCTTTCGCCAAAATCAAAACCAGGCCTGCCATTTGGATAAGCAAAATACTTAACCGGGCAATCCAAAATTGATTCAAGTTGTTTGATTGACCCGCTGATTTCATACCGGCAGCCGGTATCTTCTTCATTTGCTAAAACCGGATGATTGATAGTATGTGCCCCTGCTGTCACCAATCCAGATGCAGACATTTCCTTCAACTGATCTATGTTTATATTTTCAGAAGCTTTAATACCACACCCGGTTTGCTTTTGATATTGTCTGATTATATTTTTAATTACACCAACAGATAAGCATTTAAAAATTGCTATTATCGAAAATTTTCTGATTGAATTATATGCAATATTCAACTGCATGGCCAATATATTTTTCAATATATCTTCATCATATCCTTCAATTTCCTGAAAAAAGTAGTTTTTTTCTGAAATGATCATTTCTGGAGATACAAATAAGGAAACAGGAATTTGGTGCTTTTTTAATATTGGAAAAACAACAGTATAGAAAGATTTATATCCATCATCGAAGGTGATATGGCAGATATTTTTTAGTTTTTTCTTTTTCAACAGCAAATCTTCCAGTTCTGCAGCCGATACAAGGTTATATCTTGCCTTTAGAGCAATAATAACCTTTTCGAACAATGGCCCGTCTTCTTCCTTATGAAAAACCAGCACTAAACTCTTTGCCATTTTAATGTTCATTTAATATCAAAAAATATCAATTGCTCCCAGCATACAATTAAAATGTTTAAACTCAGGCATGTTTAAATTAAAAAAAATAAAACCATTCATATTTGGCTTCTTCCAACCTTTCATTAATCCGTTAAACGTATTTGTTTTGCAACTGAAAAACTGCACAAAGGAAACATTATGCAATTTAAAAATATCTGAAACCAAAATTTTTAAATCTTTTTCATCAGCAAGATTAACCCCTCCTACAAAAAAAACAGGCCATTTTATACCATATTTTTTTTTATGTACCAGCTTACCCCAAAGCCAACTACCATTACATTTGATTGTCTTAATATCAGTAGGGTTCTGCATTAGTTTATGTTCCATTACCTGCTTCTCATTTATAAAACAGGCATCATTATTATTTTGCAACTCTTTTTTTGTAAAATAAAACTGACTGATAAAAGGTATGTTTGGGATTCGTAAAACCTGCGAAGGAGTTTCAATAAAGCCAAGCCTTTTTGTGATAATAGGATTTGATTGGTTATTGGCAATGCCATATATAAAACCAGCCCTTTCAGCTTTCAATATTTTTTTTGCCTCATTTATCAGGCCCGAAAAAATCCCTTTACCCTGATGATTTGGATGCGTAACAGACCAGCAACTCTGGTAGCCAACATATTCTTTTCCATTCAGCATAAAATCATTAGCCATAAATGCATTGCACCCGATAATTTCATTATTTTCTTCAGCCACCAAAAAAATACTGGGTTTAGAAGCATTGCTCTGTATGTTAGAAGCAAGAAATTTTTCAGGAAACAAATCAACAGAATTATATGCTGCTTTAATTATGTTACGTATTGTAATATCAATTTCAGGATCATTAATATCTACGGTTTTAATTGTGTAACTCATTCAATTTAAAATTTGTTTTCCTACAGCCCTTTATCAGGGCCTGTACAAGTTAAAAAAACGTTGAAAGAACAACAGTTGAAACGGGAGTGCGTTACTCCAATAATCCCAGTTATGTTCCCCCGGTCTTTCGGTATAAGTATGCGGTATTTTTAACTGCAGCATTTTTTGATGCAGCCTGCGGTTACCATCAATAAAAATATCTTTATCGCCACAGTCAAATATTATTTTTAACCCGGTGTTGGTGTACTTTTCTATTAAATTGATCACTGTAAGGTTATGCCAGTTATTGGCCTGTAAAATGGTGTCGCCAATCCTTTTAATGATGTCGAACCGGTTTTTACTTTCCTTTAAATCAACCCCACCACTCATGCTGCCTGTTGCACCAAAAATATCGGAATGCCTGAATGCAAGAAACAAGGCGCCATGCCCACCCATACTAAGCCCGGTAATGGCCCTGTGATTTTTATCGGCAATGGTTCTGTAATTTTTATCTATATAGTCTACTACTTCTGTTGCAACATGCGTTTCATACCTGTAAGTTGTGTCAATAGGGCTATCAAAATACCAGCTGCTTTTTGCACCATCCGGACAAACTATTAATGTTTGATATTGATCTGCATAGTTAATTAATTCCGGAACCCGTATTATCCAGTTGCTGTACCAGCCATCGTAACCATGTAACAGGTAAACCACCGGAAAACTGTTTTTTTTCTTTTTATAAGTATCTGGTTTTATTACAACAGCCTTTATGTATTTGTGCATACTGTTGCTGTAAATAGAAACGGTATCTGCTTTGCCGGCAGATAACTTATCTGAAAAGCAGGAGACAAAAATTAGCAGCAAACAATATTTCATATGTTGTAATTTACTTAAAAGCTGTTATAAAAAAGCCCCGATAAAAATACCGGAGCTTATTTTCACTAAGTGTTTATTTCTTTGTAACTGTAACGAACCCGCCACAAGACGATTTCCTGCAATGAATTCGCCACAAGGCGATTTCCTACTTTATCTCTCTCTGCATCGGGTTTCCTGCACCAGCAGCGCCCCGTGGGCCACGGCCACCACCGCCTTTAAACAACTGAAACTTACTGGGCGTTGTTACAGAAGGCCATGTATTGTTACCGGTATTGATATCGGCAGTTTCTCTTAAAGGATCCAGTAAAATAGATACCACTTCCTTATTCTTCATAAAAGTTTTAATCACTTTATTTTCATTCTTGCGCCAAACCTGTACCGGTATCCTGTCAATTTCTTTTGAACCATCTTTAAATGTCCACTCAATGATGATGGGCATTACCAAACCTCCCTTGTTGCTGAATGTGAGTTCATATAAATTTTTATCGCCGGCTAAATAAAAACGTTCGGCTTCGGTATATTGATCTGCGGCTGTTGATGCAGGCATGGTAATTTCAAAAGGCATCGAGTCAACTTTTACCAGGTCACGGTCGTATCTCCAGTAAAAATCTCTCAGCGATAAATCAGCATCAGTAGCAAACACGATCTTCTTATCATTACGGTTCCTGATCTTTGAAATATCATCAAAATTATTCAGTATTGGTTTTGCTACCGGAATTTTACGGGTGCTGCTGTTTGTTGCAGCAGGAGTTTCTGTATTCAACACGGCCCATCTAACCGTATCAAGCGAAATATCGCATGGCTCTGTTCCATAAAACCATCCTCTCCAAAACCAATCCAGGTCTTCGGCACTTGCATCTTCCATAGTACGGAAAAGGTCGGCAGGTGTTGGGTGTTTAAATGCCCAGCGCCTTGCATAACCCGAAAAGCATAATCAAAATTTTCTCTGCCCATGATGGTTTCACGCAGGATATTTAAACCCGTAGCCGGCTTACTGTAAGCATTTGGGCCAAACTGGATGATGTTTTCGCTGTTGGTCATAATTGGCTCCAGCATATCTTTTGGCAGCTTCATGTAATCAACAATTTTATAAGCAGGTCCTTTGCCAACCGGGAATTTATTATCCCATAATTCTTCGGTTAAATATTCAACAAACGAATTCAACCCTTCATCCATCCATGTCCATTGCCTTTCGTCGCTGTTGATGATCATCGGAAAGAAATTATGGCCTACTTCATGTATCACAACACCCAACATGCCATTCTTTGTTCCTTCGGTATAAGTGCTGTTGGCACTGTAATTTCCATTGGCATCTTTTTCGGTACGGCCAAAGTTGAAACAGATCATCGGGTATTCCATTCCATTGGCCGCTTCTAAACTTTGTGCAACGGGGTAGGGATATGGAATAGTGAATTTTGAATAACTTTTTATGGTATGCGCCACAACTTTTGTGCTGTATTTGCGGTACAGGCTGTATGCCTCTTTACCATATCCGCTCATGCACATTACTTTCTTTCCTTCTACCATGGCTGGCATGGCATCCCAGATAAATTTGCGGGATGAGCCCCAGGCAAAATCACGAACCATATCGGCTTTAAATATCCAGGTTTTTTTTGCTTTTGATTTTTGTTTTTCTTTTGCTGTGGCTTCGGCCAGCGTAACTATTTCAACTACATCGGTTGCAGTTTGTGCTTTTTGCCAGCGTGCATACTCTGTTGCAGATAAAACCTGCTGAAAATTTTGCCCCTCGCCTGTTGATAACACCACATGATCTGCAGGCACCGTCATGGCTACTTTATAATTACCAAAAACCAATGCAAACTCTCCTGAGCCTACAAACTGGTGATTTTGCCAGCCCTGAAAATCGCTGTACACACAAAGGCGTGGAAACCATTGTGCCATAGTGTACAGATCGTTCCCATCTTCCGGAAAATTTTCATACCCCCCACGGCCGCCATATTTTGTTCTTTCAATGATGTTATAATTCCAGTCTATTTTAAAAATATATTTTTGGCCGGGCTTAAGCGGTTGTGGCAATTCAATACGCATCATGGTTTTGTTGATGGTATAGCTAAGCGGTTTGCCTAATGCATCTGCAACCCTTGTAATGTTTACACCGTATTCACGGTCTTTGTCAATTTTTCCGCTAAACCTGGTAATATCCTGTTCGGTAATACCCCTCGGCATGCTGTTGCTTCCCTGGTAACCTGAGTTATTGGTATTGCTGTGTTCATTCTCGTCAAGCTGCAGCCATAAGTACGTTAATACATCGGGTGAGTTGTTGTAATAAGTAAGGGTTTCTTTACCAATAAGGCGGCGGTTGGGTTCGTCCAGTTCGCAAACAATATCATAGTCGCAGCGCTGTTGCCAGTATTTTGGCCCCGGTGCCCCACTTGCTGTACGATACTCGTTTGGCGTAGGCAAAATTGTACCCAGTTGCTCAAAGCGGTTACCATGGTTGCTTCCCGGGTTATTTTTAATATCCTGGGCACCGGCGCAAACACCGGCGAAAACTAAAAACACAAAAATTGCAAGTTGTTTCATTTTATATTATTGAGTGTGTAATTTAATTATATAGAAGGAAAGCGTTCCCAAATCATTTTTACCGACATAATTAAAGCGAAAATGGATAATGCCCTTACCCACCATTTTCTATTAAGTTTTGCTTTGTTTACAACAAGGTAACTTATTAATAAGATCATTATTACCACAACTATCTGACCAGCCTCCAAACCGATATTAAATCCAAACAGGTTCCAGCCAATTGATTCATCGTTTAACATGATAAAACGGATAGCATTGGCAAAACCTAACCCATGTATCAAACCAAAAAACAGGGCCAAAAAATAATTCAGTCGCAGTGATCTTGGTTTAAATCCGATAGCTATCGGATCTTTCTGTAATAAATTAAAGAGCGCTGTTACAACAATGGTACAAGGAATTAAAAATTCAACCAACTTGTCATTTACCCTAATTACATCATATACACTTAACGCCAGGGTAACTGAATGGCCAATGGTAAATGCCGTTACTAAAATCAAAACCTGTTTCCAGTTGCCTATTAAATAAATGGCGCTTAAAGCCAATACAAACAATACATGATCAAGTGCGCCCCAGGCCATAATATGATGCCATCCCAAATCAAAATAAAAACCCAAATTCTGCATGAAATGTTTTACACTTAAATGTTTGCCTTAGTTTTGCTGCAACAAATATCTTTAATTAAACGGGTTATTATCAATCCCTTTGCTAAATGGTACATTTTTTATTTAAGTGGTTAATGGTTGGCGGATTTTTACTTAATCAGCCTGAAACAGTTTCTCATCCCATTTATGTAAGTGTTACCGAAATTGAACACAACGCCAAAGACAAAACCCTGGAGATAAGCTGCAAAATTTTTACAGATGATTTTGAAAAAACACTTCGTAAGGCTTATAAAACCTATGTTGACCTGCTGCAACCCAAAGATAAAAATGCGATGAATAACCTGGTGAAGGATTATGTAACAAAACACCTGCAGCTTAAAGTAGATGGAAAAGCTGTTGCCTTAGAGTTTATTGGTTACGAACAGGAAGAAGAAGGAATTGTAAGCTTTTACCAGGTGAAAAATATACCTGCTGTTAAAAAATTAGATATTACCGACAATATTTTATTTGAATACAAAAAAGAGCAGATCAGCATTATACATACGATAGTAAACGGGAATAGAAAAAGTACCAAACTTGTTAATCCGGAAGATAAATACAGTTTTGTGTTTTGAGTTTGGGGTTTTAATCCTCCATATCCTCTTTAAGTTCTTCAGAAATTTTTATCAGCAGTTTATCAATACGCTGCCCGTCCATATCTATTATCTCTATCTCAAATCCATTCCATTCAAAAGTTTCGCCGGTTACAGGTATATGTTCCAGCTCGTGCAAAACAAAACCGGCAAGGGTATCAAAATCGTGTTCGCCTTCATTCATCCATTCGGTTTTTTCAAAATGACTTAAAAAATCATAAAACGGAATTTGGGCATCCACCAGGTACGATCCGTCGCTGCGTTCAACAATGCCGTATTCCTCCTGTCCGCTTTGCGGCACATCGCCTACAATGGCCTCCAGCACATCGTTGAGGGTAATCATACCTTCCAGTGTGCCGTATTCATTTACAATAAAACAACTGTGTATTTTTGATGCTTTGAATTTTTCGAGCAGTTGGTACGCACTGTTATTTTCAGGCACAAACATGGCTGGTTTTGCCAGATCTTTTAATAAAGTTGATGGTGTAGCTTTTACAATATCTTTTACAGTTACAACGCCGGTTATATCATCCACCACTTTATTGCAAACCGGGTAAGTTGAATAGGTAAGTGTTTCAAACCTGTCTTTAAAATCCTGAACCGTTTCCCGCTCATCAAACCACACAATATCGGTACGGTGTGTCATCAGCGATGTAATGTTTCTGTCGCCCAGGTGAAATAACCTTTCAATAATTTCTTTTTCTTCTTCTTCAATAGCGCCATGCTCGCTGCCTTCGCTGATCATTGCTTTTATCTCTTCTTCAGTTACCTGGTTATCGCTAACCTTAAGGTTAAAAATTTTTAAGATCAGGTGTGTTGATGAAGTGAGTAACCAGATAAATGGGAAAGTTATTTTGCTGAGCCAGCTCATTGGCCTTGCAAAGTTTTTGGCAAGATATTCTGGCCTTGATAAACCAATTCTTTTGGGAACCAACTCGCCCAATACCAATGAAAAATAGGTAAGTAGAACTACAATAACTGTAGTAGCAATTCCATTGCTGTAATCCCTGGCCCACTCAAACCTGTTCAGGTATTCGACAAATGGCTTTTTAAAATTTTCTCCCGAAAAAATACCGGTTAAAATACCAATAAGTGTAATACCCACCTGCACTGTAGAAAGAAAAACATCGGGGTTATTGGCGAGTTTTAATGCAGCTTTTGCTTTTTCATCTCCTTTATTGGCCTGTCCTTCCAGCCTGGCTTTGCGGGCAGATACCAGGGCGATCTCGGCCATTGAAAAAATTCCGTTAATCAGTATCAGCCCAAGTATTATCAGTATTTCCGTCATGTATTATTAAACTAAACCGTGGGTTTTGTTAAACGATCTTCCCGACAAATATCCGATAAGTATTCCAATTAGTGCCCCACATATTATATCCACCGGGTAATGAACCCCCACATAGATCTGCGCAAATGATATGCTAAAGGCCCATAAAAAGAACCAAACAGGCCATTTATTAAACCTGGTTTTCAGGGTTAAAAACAAAAACATGGCCATTCCAAAATGATTGGTTGCATGCGAAGAGGTGAAACTTGAACTTTGCGGACGGTAGCCCACCAATACATTTATCCAGGAAGCAAAATCGGGATTATTACAAGGCCGCAGACGGATAATATTGTGTTTTATAAGCGTGCTACTTACAAAATCAGTTAAGATTACCGTGCCGGCAGCAAATACAACCCACCACCAACCGGTTTTTTTAAAATTGATGGTAACCAGCAAAACCAAAAAAAGGTAAAGCGGTATCCACATGTTTGAATTACGCAGCCAGGGGAGTATCCAATCGAAAAAAGCATTGCTCCACTCGTAATTAATTATTTTAAATGCCTGTTGGTCGTATGAGAGCAGTTGTTTCATTTAATGTAAGATAAGGGTGTAAGGGTGCATTTAAAATTGCTCCAAGGCTGTGGTCGGTGGGGACACCTACCACGGCGGGCTGCCCTGGCTGGTGTCCTCACCAGCCAGCGACAATTTTAAATGCACCTGGTTGTAAACCCGTACAAAAATAATTAAACTAAATTTGTTCACTCACTAAATAATTGTTCATGCTGTTTGTACAACGGATCCCAAAATTGCTGCGTTGGATATTTTCGGTGGTTTTTATTTTATTGCTGGTGATGACCATTTCGAGGCTCATCATTTACTGGCAATTCAATCCGCCCGGTAAAGCATTCTCCGGCTCGGCTTTTATTTTGGGTTTCAGGTACGATGCCCGTGTTGTATGCATTACAGGACTGGCAATGATGTTGCTTTGTGCCTTTCCATTTTTAAACCCGTTTAAAAATGTTAAAGCAAAAGTATTCTGGAATATTTTACTCCCAATTGTTTTCATCCTCATAGTTTTGGTTTTGGCCATTGATTATTATCATTTTGATTACCTGCACCAGCGGCTTAATGCAACCGTTTTAAATTACCTGGAAGATGCCGGGATATCTTTTAACATGATGTGGCAATCATATCCTTTACTCAAGATCGGCTTAGCCATCGTACTGCTTTTGATTTTAGCAAGATTTGCTTTTGGAAAATTACTTGCCGGTTATCAACAGCAATACAGTTATTATAAGCGCAAGGGCAGCTTGTTGTATGTAGTATCCTTTTTCATTTTTGGTATTTTTATTTTTGGCAAGATTGGACAGTTTCCTTTGCGCTGGAGCGATGCCTATACTTTAAGTGATGATTTTAAAGCCAACCTGGCGCTGAATCCTTTTCAAAGTTTTTTAAGTACCTTAAATTTCAGAAGCTCATCTTACGATATAAAAAAAGTAAAAGCCGCTTATCCTCTGATGGCCGGATACCTGGGCGTAACAAATCCCGACAGCAGTACATTAAATTACGAACGGATTTATTCCGGCGCAACTGCAGTAACAAATAAACCAAATATTGTTTTGGTTATTTGTGAAAGTTTTAGTGCATACAAAAGCAGTATGTACAATAATCCGTTAAATACTACTCCGTATTTTAATGAGTTGTGTAAGAACGGAATTTTCTTCGACCGTTGCTTTACACCTGCCTATGGTACAGCCCGTGGCGTGTGGGC
>JANOVD010000218.1:0-4698 GCA_031417255.1 Chitinophagaceae bacterium | reverse complement strand
GGGGGAACCCGGACTCTGAGAAATTATAAAGCCTCCTGATTTTCAGGAGGCTTATTTTTTATACAATTTAATTTTTTTTAAAGAAAAGAGGCATATAGTAATGATTTCCAAAGTTCCCCCTTCAGGGGGCGGAGGGGGTTTTATTTATCACCGCCTCAGTTACTCCGGTAAAAGAAAATCCACCATCATGAAATAGATTTTGCATGGTAACCATCCTAGTCATATCGCTGAACATCATCACACAGTAATTGGCACAATCATCCGAGCTGGCATTACCCAACGGGCTCATTTTTTCGGCATACTCCATAAAACCATCAAATCCTTTTACACCACTACCTGCCGTTGTTTTTACCGGCGACTGTGAAATGGTATTTACCCGTACATGTTTTTTAACACCATAATGATAACCAAAACTCCTGCTTACACTTTCAAGTAATGCTTTTGCATCGGCCATTTCATTATAATCCGGAAACACACGTTGTGAAGCGATGTATGTTAAAGCCACCACACTACCCCACTCATTTATTGCATCCAGCTTCATAGCTGTTGCCAAAACACGGTGCAGGCTTATGGCCGATATATCAAGTGATTTTGAATTAAACCCATAATCAATTTCGGTATAATGTTTTCCTTTACGCACATTTATACTCATGCCAATTGAATGTAAAATAAAATCAACTCCGCCGCCAAAATGCTCCATGCTTTTGGTTATAAGGTTGGTTACATCTTCATTGCTGCTAACATCGCATGGTATTACAGGAGCATTAACAATTGCTGCCAGTTTATTGATTTCGCCCATACGCATAGCAACAGGTGCATTTGTCAATATCAATTCGGCACCTTCTTCATGGCAGCGTAGAGCTGTACGCCAGGCAATTGACCTTTCGTCTAAAGCGCCAAAAATGATTCCTTTTTTTCCTTTGAGTAAGTTGTATGACATGAATATAATTTATTGAACAAATAATATTAACTCTTTTATTTTTGAAAAGTCTTTATCGAATGTAAAAAGCGGTTTATCTAAAATGATTGCAGTAGCTGCAATGACAGCATCAGGTGTTTTTAATTTGTACTTTCTTTTTATCTCTATTGATTTCAGCTTTATCGTTTGTGATAGATCAATAATATTACATTGTGAAAGCAAACTTGCAAAAAAAAGAGCATCTGCCTCCGAAATTTTATCAATACCCAAATTCTCTGTACCCAAATTGATAAAGATATTGGTATCTACAACAAGTTCATTTCCACTCATCACGCAATTGTTTTTGAATTTTTAAACCATCCAAAGGTTTGGATAATTTACCCTTTACATTTTTCATATCAAATACTTTAGCATTTGGTAATGTAACTTTTGATGGAGGCAAACTTGCCAGCCATGCATCCAATTCTGCCTTAGTAGTCTTTTTTGTTATTTTGAAAACCATTTTTTTTAATTTTAGTAAAGATAAAATTATTTATCTAAACTCTTATCTTATGGATTTATCAACCCAAACCATTAAAATAACGCTAATAATACTGTAAATCAATGCCGTTATCACAACAGTTACAAAATATCCAATCATTCTTTTGCCACTTTCTCCCGGCCTTATCTTTTGCAATAAATACCTGTTAAAGAAATAAAACGGAACAGCCATTAAAACTGCAATACCAATAATATCCAAATGAGCGATAATGAACATAAAGAAAAGATAAGTCGAATTAATTGGCCACCATCTCCCTCGCATTCTGTAATGCAGCAGCAGTAGGCTTTTCGCCACTCAACATTTGAGCAATGGTGGTAATGCGTTCGTCGTTATTTAACAGACGTATGGAGGTAACAATTTTATCCTTATCAATGGCTTTGTACACAAAATAATGTGCATCTGCTTTAGCAGCAATTTGCGGCTGGTGTGTAATGGAGATCAACTGGTGTGAACCGGAAAGTTCCTTCATAATATTGCCCACCTGCTTGGCTGCCTCGCCGCTGATACCGGTATCAATCTCATCAAATATCAATGTTGGTAATTGCAGCTTTTTTGCAACCAACGATTTTATGCAAAGCATCAGCCTGCTTAGCTCTCCGCCACTGGCCACTTTACGCAATGGTTCAAAACGATTGCTTTTGTTGGCATCAAACAAAAATTCTATCCGGTCAATACCAAATTCACTTAAGGCATCCAAAGGCAATGCCTCGGTAGTAAAGCGGGCATTGGGCATACCCACACGTGCCAATAAATTATTTACATTTTCGGTAAATGGTTTGATGGCTTTTTTGCGGTTATCAGAAACTGTGTTTGCCAATTGTTCGCATTGCTGCAACAGTTCACCTGTTTGCTTTTCTTTTTGCTGAATGGCTTCGCCGATGTTTAAAATCTCATTCAGTTTTTGCTGTAACTCTTCTTTCAAAACCAACAATTCATTTGTAGTTGTTACACCGTGTTTCTTTTGCAGTTTATAACCCATCGAAATGCGGTCAGTCGCTAATTGAATACGCTCTGCACTGTGGTTTACGCTGTTATTGATATGCTCCAGCTCATCTGCAATATCTGCCAGTTCCAGTTGGGTACTTTGTAAACGCTTTGCCAGTTCTGCAATACCGCTATGGTATTCATCCAGTGCATGCAATTTATTGTACAATGTTTTTAATTGCTGTACAACCGGTTGTTCGCTTTCTTTTAATTCGTAACAGATGCCCGCCAGTTCCTGCTTTACATTTTCTGCATTGCTCAACAGTTTTAATTCTGTATCCAGTTCCTCAAGCTCATTTTCTTTAAAGTTAGCTTCATCCAGTTCATCAAACAAAAACCGGTTATAATCCAATGCGGCATTTGCTGCAGCCTGCTCTGCCTGTAATTCAAGTAATTCTTTTTTTGTTTTTTTGTATTGATGAAAAACCAGCTGGTATTGCTGCAACAGTTCTGCATTGCCTGCCAGTGCATCCAAAACCTCCTGCTGAAAATCGGATGAGCTCAGTTCCATTGTATCAAACTGCTGGTGCAGATCAACCAGCAAACTGCTGAGTGTTTTAAGCTGATTAAGATTTACAGGCGTATCGTTTATAAACGCCCTTGATTTTCCGTTTGCAGCAATCTCTCTTCTTATCATCAACACTTCTTCAGCATCCAGGTCATTCTCTTTTAAAAAATCACGAATGGCTTTTTTATTC
Organism: Chitinophagaceae bacterium; assembly: GCA_031417255.1. GTDB lineage: Bacteria > Bacteroidota > Bacteroidia > Chitinophagales > Chitinophagaceae > Ferruginibacter. The sequence goes on along the minus strand of JANOVD010000218.1, from coordinate 1,556 downwards.
ATGGCTTTAAATGTACCTTCAACCACTGCCTTTTTATCCTTTTGCTGTAATACAGTGCTGTCGGCCCTTTCGCCAAGTATCAAACTCAATGCACCCATTAAAATGCTTTTACCGGCACCTGTTTCGCCGGTTATAATATTGAGTTTATCCGAAAAAACAATTCCCAGTTCATTAATAATGGCGTAGTTCTGTATGTTTAATTTTTGAAGCATTATTTATTTAATGATGTTGGCAAATTAGCAAATTAAAATCACTTTCTGACAGGGCTCACCAACAGGTTGTGCATGCACTATTAATATTTTTCCCACAAAGTTCACAAAGCCCTAATGACCAATATCAAGATTCCCTTTGTGCCCTTAGCGACCTTGTTGAAAAACTGCAATTCTTAAGCAAATAAAAAAGAGCCCACAAGATGTAAGCTCTTTTCAATAATTATTAATTAATAATGATTAATTATTTTACTACTACCGTATCATTTAAATCAGCATCCACTAAAATACGTCCGCAGTTTTCGCAAACCATGATCTTCTTTCGCAATTTGATTTCGCTTTGCTTTTGTGGGGGAATTGCGTGAAAACAACCACCACAACTGTCACGCTCTACAGCAACCACAGCCAAACCGTTACGATAATTTTTACGGATGCGGTCGTAGCTGGTAAGCAGGCGCTCATCTGCATGGCTGCGGGCTTTATCGCCTTCCTTGTTATAATGCTTTTCTTCTTTTTCTGTTTCGCTGATGATCTTTTCAAGCTCACCTTTTTTACCAACCAGGTGGCCTTCTTTATTGGCTACTGCTTTTTTTGCAATCTCCAGTTGTCTTGCTTTTTCAGCAATTTCTTCGGTTGCATCCTTGATATGTTTTTCGCAAAGCTTTACTTCCAAAGTCTGCATTTCAATCTCTTTGTTGATGGCTTCAAACTCACGGTTGTTTTTTACGTTATCGCTTTGCTTCTCGTATTTTTTAACCAGTGCTTCGGCATCTTTAATGCCTTCTTTCTTTTGGGCAATAAATTCCTGTATACCGTTTATTTCTTCTTCCACACGGGTTTGCCTTGCATGCAGGCCTTCAATTTCATCTTCCAGGTCTTTTACCTCCATGGGTAATTCACCTTTCAGGATCTGAATTTCATCCAGCTTACAATCTACTTTTTGTAAAAGTACCAATGCGCTTAATTTTTCTTCAATTGAAAATTCTTTAACTGCGGCCATTTTTAATTTGAAATTTGATTTTTAAATTACAGGAAGTAATGTACCGGATTGGTTTTTACCCCTGTTTTTAGGACGGCAAAGGTAGGGAATTTTTGGCTCAAAATATCAAATAACAGGTTGATGGTGAACTGTTCGCTTTCATAATGGCCAATATCGGCTACAACCAGGCGGCTGTTTGCATCAAAAAATTCGTGGTATTTAATATCGCCGGTAATATAGAAATCAGCGCCGGTAGCAGCCGCAGCCCCAATCAGGAAGCTGCCTGCGCCTCCGCAAAGGGCTATCTTTTTAACCGGTTTATTCAGTAAAGGCGTGTGTCGTATTACAGATAGATTAAATTTTTCTTT